>NZ_JBEXTZ010000006.1:0-148957 GCF_040614195.1 Amycolatopsis sp. NPDC006125 | reverse complement strand
ATCAGCCACCGCGGCCCGGAGGCAGAACCGGCGCCCCCCGACCTGGTGCACCCGACCTCCGCCACCGTGGCACCCATCCACGCCTGACCCAGCGGGCAGCACCCATCCGCGCCTGACCCGGCGGACGGCACCCAGCCACGGCACCTCCGGTGCAGCGCCAGGCAGGCGGCCCCCGCCGCCGATCAGCCACCGCGGCCCGGAGGCAGAACCGGCGCCCCCCGACCTGGTGCACCCGACCTCCGCCACCGTGGCACCCATCCACGCCTGACCCAGCGGACGGCACCCAGCCACGGCGCCCCCGATGCGGCGCCAGGCAGGCGGCCCCTGCCGCCGATCAGCCGCCGCGGCGGCCCGGAGGCAGAACCGGCGCCCGCCGACCTGGTGCACCCGACCTCCGCCACCGTCGCGCCCATCCGCACCTGACCCAGCGGACGGCACCCAGCCACCATCGCGCTGACCGGCGCCGCGGCGAGCACCGTGCCTCGGGTGCAACTCCGGGCAGCCAGCCGCCGTCCGCCTACGTGAGCGGCCGCAGCACCTTCGCGAGCCACTCGTGCACCGTGCGGTACACCGCTTCCAGGTCGGCGTCCAGCGCGTGCGTCCCGCGCACCACGACGACCTCGTGGTGCGGCCCCGGCTTCGGGCAGCCGAACGCGTCGGTCTCGCCCTGCACCACCAGCGTCGGGACCTCCACCGCGTCCAGCTCGGCCTGCCTGCTCTTCTCCGGCTTGCCCGGCGGGTGCTCCGGGAACGCCAGGCACAACACGGCCACCGCCTGCCCGGCCGCCGCCGTCCGGCACGCCACCCGCGCCCCCGACGAGCGGCCGCCGAACACCATCGGCAGGTCGTCGAAGCGATCGCACAGCTCCTCGGCCACCGCGAGCCACGCCGTGTCCAGCTGCTTGGCGGGCGCGGGCGCCCGGCGACCTGCCACCCGGTAGGGCTGCTCGACCAGCACGACGTGCACCCCGGCCGCCTGCCCGGCGCGGGTGGCCGCGACCAGGTCCTTCGCCTCGATCCCGCCGCCGGCGCCGTGGCCGAGCATCAGCACCGCCTCGCCGTCGGGCGCGCAGTGCAGCTCCGCCATGGCCGGGCCGTGCGGAGTCGGGATCTCGATCCGGGTCATGGTTTCGGCAGGTCGAACAGGGCGTCGGCGGCGTCCAGGTCGGTGGCAGGCTCGACCCGCTCGATCAGCTCCGGGCCGTTGTTGCGCACGTTGCCGACCCGGTCGGACACCGGCCGCAGCTCGATGGTCTCCATCAGGTCCATCGGCGGCGCCAGCAGCTCGCCGACCTCGGTGCGGTCCGGGTCGAGCCACTCGGCCCAGTTCCGCTCGTGGATGACCAGCGGCATCCGGTCGTGCACGTCGGTCAGCCGCCCGGCCGCGTCGGTCGTGATGATCGAAAAAGTGATCAGCTGCGGGGCGTCCGGATCCTTCGGGTCGCGCCAGGTGTCCCAGATCCCGGCGAAGGACAGCGAGTGGCCGTCCGGCCGGGTCATGTAGAACGGCTCCTTCTGCTTGCCCGTGCGCCGCCACTCGTACCAGCCGTCGGCGGGCACCAGGCAGCGCCGCTGCGCGAGCGACTTCTTGAAGGCCGGCTTCTCGGCGGCAGTCTCGGCGCGGGTGTTGATCATCCGGTTGCCGACGGACACGTCCTTGGCCCAGAACGGAACCAGCCCCCAGCGCATGACCCGCAGGCTGCGCACGGCGGGCTCGTCCTCCAGGACCTGCCCGTCGGCGTCCCGCGGGTGCCGCTGCACCACGGTGACCACGTTCTTCGTCGGCGCGACGTTGTAGTCGGCCTCGCGCGCCTTGCCGTCGGTCTCGTCCACGGCGTCGAACTCCTGGGCCAGGTCGGCCGGGTTCTTCTTCGCCGCGTAGCGGCCGCACATCTCGCCCAACTCCTTCGGACCGGCTGCGGATAACCCATCGTGACACGGGTGGCGCACCACTGGCGAGCGGGATGGGGGATCATCTGTGCTCGGAAGGAGGCTCGGAGCTTGGCACGCAGGGACTGGCGCGATCTGGACGAAAGCGACGTCCGCGTGCGCCCGGGAAAGGGCTCGCGCCCGCGCAGCAAGCGGCGGCCGACCCACTCCGACGCCACCCAGGCGATGGTGATCGCGGTCGACCGCGGCCGTTGGACCTGCGCGATCGACAGCGACCCCGGCCGCCTCGTCACCGCCATGCGCGCCCGTGAGCTGGGCCGGACCCCGGTCGTCGTGGGCGACCAGGTGGGTCTGGTCGGCGACACCAGCGGCGAGCCGGGCACGCTGGCCCGCATCGTCCGGGTCGACGAGCGCACCAGCCTGCTGCGCCGCACGGCCGACGACACCGACCCGTTCGAGCGGGTGGTCGTCGCCAACGCCGAGCAGCTGCTCATCGTCACCGCGCTGGCCGATCCGCCGCCGCGGCCCGGGTTCATCGACCGCTGCCTGGTCGCGTGCTACGCCGGTGGCCTGCAGCCGGTTCTGTGCCTGACGAAGGCCGACCTGGCGAGCCCGGACGAGCTGCTGTCCCGCTACGCCGAGCTGGACGTGCCTGCGGTGGTGACCCGCTTCGACGAGGATTCGCTGCCGCTGGCCGACACCGTGCGCGGCCGGGTGTCCGCGCTCGTCGGCCACTCCGGGGTCGGCAAGTCGACACTGGTGAACCGGCTGGTGCCGGACGCCGAGCTGGCCACCGGTGAGGTCAGCGCGGTCGGCAAGGGACGGCACACGTCCGTCGCGGCCGTCGCGCTGCCGCTGCCCGACGGCGGCTGGGTGATCGACACGCCGGGCGTGCGGTCGTTCGGCCTGGCGCACGTGACCGCCAACGACATCGTGGCGTCCTTCGACGAGTTCGCCGAGGCCGCCGAGGAGTGCCCGCCGGGGTGCGGGCACCTGGGGCCGCCGGAGGACCCGGACTGCATGCTCGACGAGGTCGAGGACAAGCGCCGTCTGCCGTCGCTGCGCCGCCTGCTCGCATCGCGGGCGGGCATGGAGGTTTGATCTTCGCCGGTTTTGCCCATCCCTGTCGGTGACAACCCACTTGGGGGACATTCGACTGAGGGATTCTTGTCATGCGCAAAATCGCTCTTCTGGCGGGTGCGCTGGCGCTGGTCGCCGGCACCACCGCCTGTGGTTCGACCGCGGAGTCCGGGCAGGCCGGCGAGACGCCCGCGCTGTTCGGCAACGCCCAGGAACTGGTGCTGGCCTCGTCCGGCAAGACCAGCCAGGCGCAGACTGCGAAGTTCACGCTCACCGGCTCGGTGGCGGGCCAGACCCTGAACGCCGGCGGCGAAGGGCGCTTCACCGGGCCCTCGCCGGCGATGACCATGACCATGACCGTCGCCGGGCAGAGCCAGGAGATGCGGGTCGTGGACAAAGTTCTCTACCTGAAGCTGCCGCCGGAACAGGCGGCGCAGGCGGTCGAGGGCGGCAAGCCGTGGGCGAAGGTGCCGGAGGACAGCGAGGCCGGCAAGGCCATCGGCGCGAGCATGGACCAGGCCGCCCAGGGTGACCCGACGCAGATCCTGGATCAGATCCAGCAGGCAGGCACGATCACCCGCAGCGAGCAGACCACGCTCGACGGGCAGCCGGTGAGCCACTACTGGGTCAACCTGGACGTCGCGAAGGCCACCGGCACGCTCAACACCGGTGAACTGCCGCCGGAGGTGCTGGACAAGCTGAAGAACTCCGGCGCCGTCATCCCGGTCGAGATCTGGCTCAACTCCGACCAGCTGCCCGTGCAGGTCACGCAGGACCTGACGCAGGTGATGCAGGCGGCGGGCGCGCCGGCAGGCGCGCAGAGCGCCACGATGACGATGAAGTACCGCGACTGGGGCGCGCCGGTCGACGTCACGGCCCCGCCCGCGGATCAGGTCGGCGAGCTGAAGACCGCGGCCTGACAGAAGTAACGCGGGAGTCCTCTTGGGACATATCCCCGTTAGCCGCCCGAAGACGGGTGGCCCCGACCAAAGGGGAATGTTCCACATGAAGAAAACCGCTCTCGCGTCCGGGATCCTGGCGCTGGTGCTCGGGCTCACCGCGTGTGGTGGCGGGGAGTCCGGCTCCAGCGGCGGGACCGCGGGCCCGGCGCTGTTCGGCGACGTGCAGGAGCTCGTCCGGGCGGCGTCGGCGAAGACCGGTCAGGTGCAGTCGGCGAAGTTCACCATCTCCGGCTCGATCGCCGGGCAGCAGATGACCGGCTCCGGCGAGGGCCGCTTCAACGGCGCCGACAGCGCGATCGCCATGACGATGTCCGTCGGCGGGCAGAGCCAGGAGATGCGCATCGTCGACAAGGTCCTCTACCTCAAGCTGCCGCAGGAGGCGCAGGCCGCGACCGGTGGCAAGCCGTGGGCGACGTTCCCGGAGGGCAGCGAGGCCGCGAAGACGCTGGGCGCGAGCCTCGAGCAGGCCGAGTCGAACGACCCGTCGAAGACGCTGGAGCAGATCGAGAAGGCAGGCACGATCACCCGCAGCGAGCAGACCACGCTCGACGGGCAGCAGGTCAGCCACTACTGGGTCACCATCGACGTGGCGAAGGCGTCCGACGAGCTGGCCTCGTCCGGTCTGCCCGCGGAGACGCTGGAGCAGCTGAAGTCGATGAACGTGACCTACCCGATGGAGCTGTGGCTGAACAGCGACCAGCTGCCGGTGCAGATCACGCAGGACCTCGGCCCGGTGATGCAGGCCGTGGGCGCGCCCGCCGAGGCGCAGCAGGCGAAGATCACGATGAAGTACAGCGACTGGGGCGCCCCGGTCGACGTCACCGCCCCGCCCGCCGACCAGGTGGGCGAGCTCAAGATCGGCGGCTGAACCGGTTGTCGCGGCGCGGTCTCGGTTCGCCGGGACCGCGCCGTTTTCCGTAACGCGAGTGTCCCTTCGCGACATATGTCCGGTAGTTCACCCGGCAGAGGTGATCCGACCGGGGGGAACACCCGCGTGAAGAAGTCAGCTTTGGTCCTCGCACTCGCGCTGCTGGTCAGCGCCTGCGGCGCGCAGCCCGCTGCCGGACCAGCCCTCTTCGGCGACGCGCAGACGCTGGTGCGCGCCGCGACCGAGCAGACGGGCAAGGCCCAGACGGTGCGGTTCTCCGTGGCGATGACCGTGGCGGACCGTGAGGCCACCGCCACCGGCGAGATGCGTTTCACCGAGCCCGGGTGGGCCATGAAGATCACGCACACGGCCGACGGCGTCACGTCCGAGACGCGCGTCGTGGACGGCGCGCAGTACGTGTCGATCCCGGAACAGGCCCGCGGGCTCACCGGGGGCAAGCCGTGGGGCTGCTACCCGGCGGACAGCGCGAAGGGCAAGGAACTCGGCGCCATGATGCGCGAGTCCGGCCAGAGCGACCCCGCGCAGGTGCTCGACGACGTCCGCAAGGGCGGCACCATCGACCGCAGCGAGCAGACCACGCTCGACGGGCGGCCGGTGAGCCACTACTGGATCACCGTCGACCTGGGGAAGACCTCCGGGCTGGCGGAGATGGCAGGCCGGACGGCGCCGATGGAGTTGTGGCTCGACGCCGACCAGCTCCCCGCCCAGATGCTGTTCGACTTCAGCGGGCTCGCGTCCGAGGGCGACCCGCCGATGGGCCCGATGACCATGCGCTACACCGGCTGGGGCGAGCCGGTCGACATCGCCGCCCCGCCCGCCGACCAGGTCGCCGAGCTGCCCGCCGGCTAACCCATGTGCGGGTAGCCGATGGCGGTAGGCGCGTCGAACGTCTCCTTCACCGACCGCGGGCTCGTCCACCGCAGCAGGTTGAACATCGACCCGGCCTTGTCGTTCGTGCCGGAGCCGCGGGAACCGCCGAAGGGCTGCTGGCTCACGATCGACCCGGTCGGCTTGTCGTTGACGTAGAAGTTGCCCGCCGCGAACCGCAGCGTCTGGTGCGCCTGCTGCACGGCGGCCCGGTCGTCGGCGAACACCGCGCCGGTCAGCGCGTACGGCGAGGTGCGGTCGACCAGTTCGAGGATCTCGCCGTACGAGCCGTCGTCGTAGACGTGCACCGCGAGGATCGGCCCGAAGTACTCGGTGGCGAAGGCGGTGTGCGCCGGGTCGGCGGACACCAGCACGGTCGGCTCGACGAAGTACCCGATCGAGTCGTCGCAGTGGCCGCCGACCAGGACGTCGAGGTCGTTCTCCGCGTCCACGCTGTCGAGCAGCCGCTGGTGCTTGGCGAACGCCCGCGCGTCGATCACCGCCCCGCCGAACACCGACAGGTCCGCGACGTCGCCGTACCTCACGGTCCGCGTCAGGTCCGCCAGGTCGTCCCGCAGCCCGCTCTCCCACAGCGACCGGGGGATGTACGCGCGGGAGGCCGCGGAGCACTTCTGCCCCTGGTACTCGAACGCGCCCCGGACGAGCCCGGCCACCAGCTTCTCGCGGTTCGCCGAGGCGTGCGCGACGACGAAGTCCTTGCCACCGGTCTCGCCGACGATGCGCGGGTAGCTCGCGTAGGTGTCGAGGTTCTCCGCGATCCGCCGCCACAGGAACTTGAAGGTCGCCGTCGAACCGGTGAAGTGCAGGCCCGCGAACCCGGGGTCGGCGAGCGCGACCTCGCTGACCGCGTGCCCGTCGCCGGTCACCAGGTTGATCACGCCCGGCGGCAGGCCGGCCTCCTCGAACACCTGCATCGTGTAGTGCGCGGCCAGCTGCTGGGTCGGCGTCGGCTTCCAGACGACCGTGTTGCCCATCAGCGCGGGCGCGCTGGGCAGGTTCCCGGCGATCGCGGTGAAGTTGAACGGGGTGATCGCCACGACGAACCCGTCCAGCGGCCGGTAGTCCATGCGGTTCCACGCGCCCGGCACCGAGTTCGGCTGCTCGGCGAGGATCCGGCGCGCGTAGTGCACGTTGAACCGCAGGAAGTCGATCAGTTCGCAGGCGGCGTCGATCTCGGCCTGCTGCACCGACTTCGACTGGCCGAGGATCGTCGCGGCGTTGAGCGTGTCGCGGTGCCGCCCGGCCATCAGGTCCGCGGCGCGCAGGAACACCGCCGCGCGCTCGTCGAACGGCATCTCCCGCCAGGCGGGCGCGGCCTCCTTCGCGGCGGCCACGGCGTCCGCGACGTCCTCGGGGGTGGCCTGTGCCGACGTGCCCAGCACGTGCGCGTGGTCGTGCGGCTGGACGACGTCGAAGGTGTCCCCGCCCGCCATCCGCCGCCTGCCGCCGATGGTCTGCGGCAGCTCGTGCTTGTCGCCCTCCAGCTCGGCGATCCGGCGTTGCAGGGATTCCCGCTCGGCACTGCCCGGCGCGTAGGTCCGGACGGGCTCGTTGACCGGGACGGGCACGTTCGTGATGGCGTCCATGCCTACCTCCTCGACGGCTGCTGTAAACGCTAGAGCAGGTCGAGGAGGAACGGCAGCTCTTGAGGCGCGTACCAGGCCAGTTCGTGGTCCTCCGCCTCGCCGAGGACGAACTCCGCGTCCGGGTCGCCGAGGTCCGCGGCGTCGATGACCCGGGCGGCCGCGCGCACGGCCTCCTCCGCCTCCTCCGCGTCGACGTGCACGGCCGCGACGTCCTCGTAGCTGATCGGCCCGGACACCTTCACCACCGGCGCGTCCAGGTCCGGCCGTGGCGTCGCGTTCTCGACGTCGACCGAGATCACCACCCGCCGCGGGAGCTCCTTGGCGTCCTCCTCGGCGGCGCCGATCAGCCTCAGGGACGCGCGAGCGGCGTCCAGCAGCGCGACGTACTCCAGCTCCTCGGTGTCCCCGCTGAGGTAGGACTCGCGCAGCGCCGGGGTCAGGGCGAAGCCCGTCCCGCCGGGCGGCTGCAGCCTGCCGTCCGCCACCAGCCTGCGCAGCATTCCGATCGTGCCCGGAAGGTAGACCCTCACCAGCTCGCACCCTTCAGCTCTTCCAGCGAATCCTCGATCATCCCAGCGAGGACGTCCACATCGGACAGCGCCTTGCGGTCACCGTTGAGTCCGAAGTAGACGCCGCCGTGGTAGGACGTGACCCCGATGGCCAGCGCCTGGTTGCGCGCCAGCGGGATCACCGGGAACATCTCGGTCATCCTCGCCTGCCCCGCGTACAGCGGCACCTGCGGCCCCGGCGAGTTGATGACCAGCAGGTTGAAGATCCGCCCGGAGAACGAGCCTGCCGCGCGGGCGGCGAGCGCGTGCATCGTCGCCGGGGCGAACCCGCCCACCTTGAGCATCGCGCGGGCGGCCACCGAACGGCCCGAGTCGGCGTGCGCCCGCAGCGTGTGGCTGATGTGCTGGAGCCGAAGGACCGGGCTGGGCTCGCCGACCGGCAGGTCCACCAGGTACGGCTCGACCTCGTTGTTGACCAGTCCGGCCGGGGAGAACTCGACGGTGTCCGGTTCGAGCACGGCCAGCGGGACCAGCGCGCGGACCGTGGTCGCCTCCGACACGCCCTCACCGCGGGAGAGCAGCCACTCACGCAGCGCGCCGGTGATCGCGGCGAGGACGATGTCGTTGACCGTGACGCCGTGCTCGGCGCGGATCTTGCGGTAGTCCTCCAGGCGCGTGCGCACCACGTCGAACACGCGGCCGCCGGAGACGTGCCGGTTGAGCGGCCCGGACGGCGCCGGCTGCAGGACGCGGTGGACCGCGGCGGCGACCCCGCCGACCGCGTCGGTGACCTTGCCCGCCGTGGCGGACAGGTCGCTCACCACGTCGCGCACGTTCTCCACGAGTTCACCCGGACGGCGGACCGCCTCGCTGACGGCGTCGAGCACGAGCTGGGCGGGGCTGGGCAGGCGGCGGGGCGTCCAGGTGTCCTCGTATGGCTCGCAGGCCTGCGGCATCGTGTCCAGGATCAGCTGTCCCAGCTCGACGGTGCCGGTGCCGTCCACCACGGACTGGTGGGTCTTGGTGACCAGCGCGACCCGGTCGCCCGCGAGGCCTTCGACGAAGTAGGCCTCCCACAGCGGGCGCTCGTGGTCCATGGGCCGGGCCATCAGGCGGGCGACCAGCTCGTACAGCTGGTCGTCGGTGCCTGGGCCGGGCAGCGCCGAGCGGCGGACGTGGTAGTTGAGGTCGAAGTCGACGTCGTCCACCCAAACCGGGCGGGCGAGGTGGCCGGGCACGTTCAGCACGCGCTGCCGGTAGCGCGGCAGGAACGCGAGGCGCTGACCGACCAGGCACAGGAGCTGCTCGTAGTCGAACCCGTCGCGCGGCCGCTCGAAGACCGCGACGCCGCCCACGTGCATCGGCGTCGTCGCGTCCTCCAGGTAGAGGAACGACGCGTCGAGTGCGGAAAGGCGGTCGGGCATGACGCGATCCTGACACAGACTGGTCTACTAGTGCTCGTGGCTGAAACGACCATCTCCCCGAAAGACCGATTCCTGACCGTCTACGGGCGCAAACCGGTGCTGGAAGCCCTGGACGACCCGGAGCTGCGGGTGGACAAGGTCATCCTCGCCGACACCGCCCGCGGTCCGGCCGCGGCGGAGATCCAGCGCGCGGCGAAGGCGGCCGGCGTGCCGGTGCAGCGGGCGAGCGCGCACCGGGTGAAGGTTCTGGCCGGCAACGGCAAGCAGGACCAGGGCGTGCTGGCGGACGTGGTCGCGCCCCGGATGCGGCCGCTGAGCGCCGCGCTGGCCGACGCGCCGGCCCGGGTGCTGCTGCTGGACGGCATCACCACGCCCGCGAACGTGGGGATGATCCTGCGCACCGCGACGGCGGCCGGGCTCGGCGGGATCGTCGTGCCGCGGCGCGGTGTGGCGGCCCTGGACCCGCTGGTCGTGAAGGCCTCGGCAGGGGTCGCGTTCCGCGCGCCGGTCCTCCGCTGCGCGACGGCCGCCGAGGCCGCGTCCATGCTGGTAGATGCTGGATACGGATTGTATGCACTTGGTGCACAGGGCGGATCGTCGCTGTTCGAGGCGCCGTTGCCGGAGCGGGCCGCGTTCGTGCTCGGCGGGGAGACGGCCGGGGTGAGCGACGAGGTCGCCTCGCTGGTGACCGGGTGGCTGTCGATCCCGATGCCGGGCGAGGTCGAATCGCTGAACGTGTCCGCGGCCGCGGCGGTGCTGTGCTTCGAACTGGTCAGGCGGGGAACAACGCGCTGAGTTCGGCGAGCGTGTCCGCCACCGAGGTGTGGTGCACGCCGACCATGCCGGCCGCGGTGGCGCCGTCGACGTTGGCCCGCGAGTCGTCGACCATGACACAGCCGGTCACGGGGAGGCCGAGTCGTTCGGCGGTGAGCCGGAAGACCCGCGGATCCGGTTTGGCGATGCCGACCTCGCCGGAGAAGACGAACGCGTCGAAGTGGCGGGCGAGACCCCCGCGGCCGGCGCCACCGTCCGCATTGGACAGCAGCGCGGTCCGAATTCCCCGCTCGCGCAAGGCATCAACGGCGGCCAGCAGGTCGGCGGCGTCCGGATCGGTCAGCACACCGGCGTAGTCGAGCACCAGTCCTCGCAGCACAGGCGGACCCTACCGGCCCCGTTCACACCATCGGGCCAAGGCTGTCCGGTTCTCCCGGAAGTGCCGCTCTAGGGAGCGGCATGACTCGACCGAGGGGGACCGATGACCGGACTGTGCGAGCTGTACCCGTACGAACCGAACCGCGGCGCGGCGCCGCCGGATTCGATTCCGGAACAGGCGGGGGCCGCCCGCACGTGGCGGCGCGGCCGTCCAGGCGAACCGCTCGAACTGCGCCACGCGAGGACCGTCCTGACGGCGATCCTGGAAGTCCGCTCCGGACGGCGCGCGCCGGGCCAGTTGCGGGCGGTGGTCACGCCGCGGATGTACCAGCACCTGCGGGGCGCGCCGCCGTCGCCGGGCCCGCGTTACACGGTGAAGTCGGTGCGGGCGAGCCACAGCACACCCGGCACGATCGAAATCTGCGGAACCGCACACGCCGACCGCCGGGCGACCGCCGTGATGGCGAGGTTCGAACACTCCGAAGCCGGCTGGCGGTGCGGCTTCTTCACCGTCGTGCAGCCGCAGAGACACCGCTGACCCGCTCCGGCTCCTGGCGCACCTGCCAGGAGCCGGAGCACGGCCGCGCCAGCCCCCAGCGGGCACGTGTCAAGGGGCGCGCGGCACGACGCGCGCCTCAATCTCCTCGGGGCGCAGCGGCACTCGCTCACCTGCGAATTCGCTCAGTGGGCACCAGGCGTGCGGCAACACCCGCCAAGCGCGTGGGAGCGGCACCACGCACCCACAACCCGGCAACCCAGCAGCGCGCCGACACCCGGCCCAACGACCGCCCACCAAAAACCGCAAAAGCACGCGGGGGCGGCACCAACCGGTGCCGCCCCCGCGCGAAAAACCCAGCTCAGCGACGCTTCTTGGTCTTCTTCGCCTGGGTGCGGGCAGCCGCGCGACGCTCCCGCCGCGTGCCCGCCGCGCCCTGGCCGTCCGAGGACGCCGTGGCCGTCCCGCGGGACTGCACGCCGCCCTGCTCGGCCGGCCCGGAGAAGGTCAGGCCCTGCTGCGGGTTCTCGTTGCCGAGCCCCTTGCCGCGCAGCGCGCTCGGCACCGGGGCGCGCGGCGGCTCGGGCTGCTGCTGCGGCACGGGCTGCGCGTGCCGCCCACCGCCCGCCGCCGCGGGCGCGGCCGCGGCCGGAGCCGCCGCCTCCTGCGGCTGCGCCGCCTCGACCTGCAGGTTGAACAGGAAGCCGACGGCCTCCTCCTTCAGCGAGTCCAGCATGGCGTTGAACATGTCGAAGCCCTCGCGCTGGTACTCGATCAGCGGGTCGCGCTGCGCCATGGCCCGCAGGCCGATGCCCTCCTTGAGGTAGTCCATCTCGTAGAGGTGCTCACGCCACTTGCGGTCCAGCACCGAGAGCAGCACCTGCCGCTCCAGCTGCCGCATCGCGCCCTCGCCGACCCGCCCGTCGATGTCGGCCTCGCGCCGGGCATAGGCGGCCTTCGCGTCCTCGACCAGCGCGTCCCGAAGCACCTCGGCGCTGAGGTCCTCGTGCTCCTCCATCAGGTCTTCCCAGTTCAGCGACACCGGGTAGAGCTGCTTGAGCGCGGTCCACAGCTTCTCGTGATCCCAGTCCTCGGCGTAGCCCTCGGCCGTGGCGCCATCGACGTACGCGGTGAGCACGTCGACCAGCATGTGCTGCATCTGCTCGGAGAGGTCCTCGCCCTCGAGGACGCGGCGGCGCTCGGCGTAGATCACCTTGCGCTGCTGGTTCATGACCTCGTCGTACTTGAGGACGTTCTTGCGGATCTCCATGTTCTGCTGCTCGACCTGCGTCTGAGCGCTCTTGATGGCCCGCGAGACCATCTTGTGCTCGATCGGCATGTCGTCGGGCAGCCGCATGGTCGTCATGACCCGCTCGACCATCACCGCGTTGAACCGGCGCATCAGCTCGTCACCGAGCGACAGGTAGAACCGCGACTCGCCGGGGTCGCCCTGACGGCCGGAGCGGCCGCGCAGCTGGTTGTCGATGCGGCGGGACTCGTGCCGCTCGGTGCCCAGCACGTACAGGCCGCCGGCCTCGCGGACCTCCTCGGCCTCCGCCTTGACCTCGGCCTTGACCTCTTCGAGCACCTTCGGCCACAGGGCCTCGTACTCGGCGGAGTTCTCGACCGGGTCCAGGCCGCGCTCGCGCAGCCGCTCGTCGGCGATGATGTCCGGGTTGCCGCCCAGCACGATGTCCGTACCGCGGCCGGCCATGTTGGTCGCGACCGTGACGGCGCCCTTGCGGCCGGCACGCGCGATGATCAGCGCTTCCCGGTCGTGGTACTTCGCGTTCAGCACCTCGTGCGGCACGTTCAGCTTGACCAGCAGCTTCGACAGGTACTCGGACTTCTCGACGCTGGTGGTGCCGACCAGCACGGGCTGGCCCTTGGCGTGCCGCTCGGCGATGTCCTCGGCGACCGCCTCGAACTTCGCCTCCTCGGTCTTGTAGATCAGGTCCGGCTGGTCCTTGCGGACCATCGGCCGGTTGGTCGGGATCGGCACCACACCCAGCTTGTAGGTCTGGTGGAACTCCGCGGCCTCGGTCTCGGCGGTACCGGTCATGCCGGCGAGGCGGTCGTAGAGGCGGAAGTAGTTCTGCAGCGTGATCGTGGCGAGCGTCTGGTTCTCCGCCTTGATCTCGACGCCTTCCTTGGCCTCGATCGCCTGGTGCATGCCCTCGTTGTAGCGGCGGCCGGCCAGGATGCGGCCGGTGAACTCGTCGACGATCAGGACCTCGCCGTTGCGGACGATGTAGTCCTTGTCGCGCTTGTACAGCTCCTTGGCCTTGAGCGCGTTGTTCAGGTAGCCGACCAGCGGCGTGTTCGCCGACTCGTACAGGTTGTCGATGCCGAGCTGGTCCTCGATGAAGGCGACACCCTTTTCGGTGACACCGACGGTCCGCTTGCGCTCGTCGACCTCGTAGTGGGTGTCGCGCTTCATCAGCGGCGCCATGCGGGCGAACTCGACGTACCAGCGGGCCGACTGCTCGGCCGGGCCGGAGATGATCAGCGGTGTCCTGGCCTCGTCGATCAGGATCGAGTCGACCTCGTCGACGATGGCGAAGTTGTGCCCGCGCTGGACGCAGTCGTCCAGGCTCCACGCCATGTTGTCGCGCAGGTAGTCGAAGCCGAACTCGTTGTTCGTGCCGTAGGTGATGTCGGCGTGGTAGGCCTTGCGGCGCTCCGCCGGCGTCATCTCGGACAGGATCGCGCCGACCTCGAGACCGAGGAAGCGGTGCACGCGGCCCATCCACTCCGAGTCGCGCTTGGCGAGGTAGTCGTTGGTGGTGACGACGTGGACGCCCTTGCCGGAGATCGCGTTCAGGTACACCGGCAGGACCGAGGTCAGGGTCTTGCCCTCACCGGTCTTCATCTCGGCGACCTGGCCGAGGTGCAGCGCCGCGCCACCCATCAGCTGAACGTCGTAGGGGCGCTGACCGAGCACCCGCAGGGCGGCCTCGCGGGCCACCGCGAACGCCTCGGGCAGCAGGTCGTCCAGCGACTCGCCGTCCCCGCCGTCGTGCCGCTCGCGGAACTCGGCGGTCTTGCCGCGCAGCTCGTCGTCGGTGAGGTCCTTCACCTCGTCTTCGAGGGTGTTGATGTGTTCGGCGATGTTGCGCAGCCGCTTGATCATCTTGCCCTCGCCCGCACGCAGCAGGCGGTTGAGAACCATCCGGTCGACCTCACTAGCTGTTGGGACGCACCCAGGCTCAGTCCCTGGACCGCGCCGTGTCCGACACCTCTCCGACCCGTGGTGCGGGTCGTGCGCACCCTCCATCGTAGGGAAGGAGCGCGCGTCGGCGCACGCAACGTGCGAACATGCGCGAAACGGCCCGCGCGCTCCTCGCGCGCGGGCCGTTCGCAGACGCCGCTAGTGGTCGAGGCGGATCACGCCGTAGGCGAAGCCCTTGCGCCGGTAGACGACGCTGGGGACGCCGGCCTCGACGTCGTTGAAGAGGTAGAAGTCGTGTCCGACCAGCTCCATCTCGGAGAGGGCCTGGTCGATGGTCATGGGTTTGGCGGAGTGGTGCTTCTCCCGGACGATCCGGCCGGGGAGGTGTTCGGCGGCTTCGTCGTCCCATCGCTGCTGGGTGGGCAGCTCGATGTCCTCCGGGAGTGCCGTGCCGACCTCTTCGGCCACGGGCGCCGGCGCCTCGAGCACTGCGGTCGACGCGCGGCCGGTGGCCGGCGTCGCCCCCGCGGCGACGGCGCTCGACGTCGCTTCGGCGACGGATTCCGGACAGCGGCGCCCGTAGTGGACGCGCCGGCGGTCGTGCATCTTGCGAAGGCGGTTCTCGAGCTTGTTGAGAGCGGTGTCGAGGGCGGCGTAGAAGTCCCCGGCGGTGGCCTCGGCCCGGACGACCGGGCCCTTGCCCCGGCCGGTGATCTCCACCCGCTGGCAGTTCTTCAGCTGCCTGCGGTTGGGCTCGTGGAAGAGCTCGACCTCGTAGCGGAAGACCTTCTTGTCGTAGCGCTCCAGGCGCTCGAGCTTGTCACCGACGTGTGTGCGGTAGTGATCCGGCACCTCGACGTTACGGCCTTTGACGACGATTTCCATACACGACCTCCCTCATTGCGGAATGAGTTCGAGAGCTCTCCTGATGGATCGGCGCCGACGCCGCTCCCGCCCGACCGGTCTGATGGCAGAACCGGGGGTCAATCTTCCGTCGGCGCCAGGGTCATCGGCTGTTCACCTCCCTGCCGGCGGGACTTGCTATAGCGCAGCACGCTAGCGCGGTAACGCGGATCACAAAACCCCCCGAGCCGGGGGATGTCACGGATCGGGAACCGGTGACGGTGCGCGTCCGAACCCGTCCGGGCGCGCTGACCTGCTGCTCCGTTCGGAGCAGGACGCGAGACCGGTTTTCACCTTGACATTGCGCCGTTTTCCGGCGTCCAGCCCCGTGGGTGACGGAACCACGCTCCGGCCGCAGCACTCCCCTGGACGCTTGCGGGTGAGCCGCTCCGCCGTTCCAGGGCCTCATGTCCCGACAACGGCCGGGGACCGCCTCGCGTTCCCGGCGAGGCGCGCCCGAGTGGGTGACAGAGGCAGGATTCCTTGTCACACAAAGAAGAAACCTGAACGCCGATCAGTTGCGGGTGGACGGAGCGCCGGGTCTGCGCGCTGCCAGGAGCCGCCTCGCCGACCGGCTCCGGTTGGTCCATTTGATCTAATCACCGGCCGCCCGGGGCTGCGGCGTCCGAAACTGTCGGTGCCCGTCCGCACACTCTCCGCATGAACATCGCACTGGATCTGCTCCTCCCCGCCCTGTGCGCTGCCTGCGGGGTGGCCGGCGCCGCCTGCTGCGCGGCCTGCCTGCTCGAACTCGCGCGCCCGCACCCGGCTCCGCGCGGGTCGGCCGGGGTGCCGGTGTACGCGCTGGTGGCCTACGAGGGCACCGCACGGCGTCTCGTGCTGGCCTACAAGGAACGCGGCCGCCGGGACTTGGCCGATCCGCTGGGGCGGGCGCTGGCCGCCGCGCTGCCCCACCTCCCCGAGGCCAGGGCGGCCCCGGACGGGACGTGGTGGCTGGTCCCGGCCCCGTCGCGCCGGTCGGCATCGCGGCGGCGGGGTGGGGCGCACCTGCTCCGCCTGGCCCGGCGGTGCGCCGTGCACCTGGCCCGCGCCGGGCACGCGGCCGCCGTCGCCCCGGCGCTGTGGTTGTCGTCCCGGGCCCGCGACGCGGTGGGGCTCGACCGCGACCAGCGCGCGGAGAACCTCGCCGGCCGCCTCCGGCTCGACCCGCGGGGCCACCCACCGCCCGGCGTGCCGGTCGTCCTGCTGGACGACGTGACCACCACGGGCGCGACGATCGCCGCCTGCACTCGCACACTCGCCGCCGGAGGCTGGGAGGTGAGCACAGCACTGGTGCTGACCGCCGCCGGCTGACCCGGCGCCCCCGGGGCTCGCTGTCGCACACCCAAGGATCCGCCGGAGTAGGACGGCGAGCCGTCACCACCCGGTCGCCCTGACAGCTACCGGGTGCCCCGCGGCCCTCCGCCGCCGGAGCTCGCTACCGCGCGCCCGCAGGTCCCCCGGGGTACAACGGCGAGGCGCCGCCGCCCAGTCGTCCTCACGGCCGCCGGGTGACCCGGAACCATCCGCCGCCGCGGCTCGCTACCTCGCGCCTGCAGAACCGCCGAGGTACAACGGCGAGGCGCCGCCACCCGGTCGTCCTCACGGCCGCCGGGTGCCCCGGGCCCTTCCGCCACCGCGGCTCGCTGCCGCACGCCCACAGACCCCCGGAGTAAACGGCCAGCCCTCGCCGCCCGGCCACCCTCACCACCACCGGACGCCCCGGCACCCCCCACCGCCGGAGGTCGCTGTCGCGCCCGGAGGTCAGCCCGGGTAGAACGGCGACGCATTGCCGCCGAAGCTGTGCGGGTGCGGGCGCCACACTTCGCCGACGTCGGAGGCCGTCCACAGGCCGCCGTCGTCCGCGACGACGATCGACCGGCCGGGTGCGGCGGTGATGGCGTGGACCGGCAGCGTCAGGTTCGAGATGTTGAACGGGTCCAGCCGGAGCCCGTCGATCGGGATCTTGACCACCGGCTGCGACGGCATGGTCGTGGCGGCGACCAGCGCGTCCTGGCTGAGCCAGTCGACGTCCACGACCCCGCCCAGGGTGCCGCCCTGCAGGATCCGCGGCGCCCGCAGCGTCACCGAGTCCTGGGTGCGCACCACCGACGCCACGAGCAACTGCCCGCCCGCGACCACCGCGGCCCGCGCGCCGTCGCGGGACAACCGCAGCACACTGATCGGACCGACCTGGAGGATCTCATCGGCGTTCACCACCTGCGGCACCCAGCTGCCGTCCGGCGTCCGCAATGCTCGGACCACCGTCTGCCCGTCCACGACGGTCCACACCTCACCGGAACCGTCCGCGGTGGCCGTGGGCCGCCAGGTCGGCCGGGTCATCGTCGCGCCCGCGAGGTCGACGGCGGCCGCGTCCTTGCCGAACTGACCGACCCGCAGCCGCTGCCGCCCGTCGGCGTACTCGACGATCGCCAGCTGACGCCCGTCGATCGACTGGGCCGCGCTCGCCACCTGGTAGCCGCTGCCCTGGCCGGCCGGGCCGGAGATCAGCGAACCGTCACCGAGCGAGCGCACCCGCCCGTTCACGGTCACCAGCCCGGGCTGGTCCGCGCTCGGCGAAGCCAGCGCCGTGTAGGACGGCAGATCGCTCGGCACCCAGTCCTCGTGCCCGTCCACCAGCGGGGCGCCGTCGGACAACAGCCGCACCCGGTTCGTGGTCACCGACTGCAGCGACAGCACGATCTGCGCCGCGATCAGCCGCCGCACGTCCGCGGTCTGGTCGGCCACGCCGGTCAGCGGGACGACGAGCGCACCGTCCGGCGCGGTCGTCACGTTGCCCTCGGTGTTCGCATCCTCGGGAAGGAGGTTCCGCACCGCGCCGACCAGGCTCGTCGACGGCCCGGCCAGCAGCAGCCCGACCACGCGCCCGGCGAGGCCGGTCTGCGGTTTGCCCGCCACGTACCGCAGGTCGGGCACCACGGTGTTGGAGTCCTGCGCGAAGAAGAACGCCTGCACCCGCACGTAGTTCGCGGTGAAGTCGCTGTAGGGCATCACGAGGTTCGGCGGCGGGTTCGTGATCCGCCACTGCCCGTCGGACTGGCGCCGCACCAGCAGCTTCAGCTCGACCGGCGTGCGCAGCGAGATGAACGCGCCGTCCTCACGCAGCGTGCCGAGGCCGGTGCCGCGCAGCACTACGTTGACCTCGTTCGGGTTCGCCGTCGTGTCCGCGCCGGTGGCCGGGACGGTCGCGAACACGTCGTCGATGATCGTGATGACCTTGCCGGGCGCCCACGCCTTGGCCGCGCCCTCGTCGAGGTACATGCGCGCGGCGGCGTTGTTGCTGATCGGCTGGGCGCTCGCGCGGACGAAGTCGCGGACGACGGTCAGCGCGTCCAGGTCCTTCGCCGGCTGCGGCACGTCCGGGTTGACCGGCTGCCCCAGCTCCTGCTGCGGCACGGCGACGGGCTGCGATTCCTCGGGCACGTTCGCGCACCCCGCGGCGAGCACGAGGCAGGCGAACAAGGCGAACAGCCGCGACAGGACCCTCACACGCCCTCCCGTACGGACAGCCGCGCCCAGCCCGCCAGCGGGATCTGCGATTCGGGCAGGACCGCGCTCAACGAGCGACCGGCACCGAGAACAGCTCCACCGAAGGAGGGACACACCCCGGGAACGGATGCGCTCAGGGAGCGCCCCTCCCCAGACAGAACTGCGCTCGAGGAGCGGCGCGCCCCGGAAACAGCGGCACTCAAGGAACGGCCCGACCAGGGAGAAGCTGCCCCCATAGACCGACGCGCCTCAACACCAGCTGCACTCCAGGAGGGAACCGCCGCAGGAAGAACTGCGCCTAGGGATCGAAACGCTCCGGGCAGGGCCGTGGCCAAGGACCGACCCGTGCCGGGCAGGGCCGCGCCCAAAGAGCGGCCGCCGCGCGCCTGGCCGGCACGCAGCCGAACAGCAGCACTCACGGAGCCAACGCCACGCGCCTGGCCGGCACGCAACCGAACCGCAGCGCTCACGGAGCCAACGCCACGCCCCTGGCCGGAACGCAACCGAACCGCAGCACTCACGGAGCCACCGCCACGCGGCCGACCGGCACACAGCCGAACCGCAGCACTCACGGAGCCACCGCCACGCGGCCGGCCGGAACGCAGCGGACCAGCAGCACTCGCGGGGCCAACGCCGTGCACCACCTGGCATCGCGGGCTGGGGCGCTTGAGCGGCGTCGCGTGCGGCTCACTCATGCGTCCTCCTTGCGCATCTCGCCGATCGTGATCGTGTACTCGGTCGGCAGGCCGATCTGCAGGTGCCCGTTGGTCGCCGGGGCGTCGTCCGGGACCAGGGGTAGCGGGCTCTCCTCGAAGGGCTCGTCCTGCTTGCGTGGCAGCGTCAGCCGGAAGCACGCGCCCTGCCCAGGCGCGCCCCACGCCTCCAGCTGGCCGCCGTGCAGGCGGGCGTCCTCGTGGCTGATCGCCAGCCCCAGGCCGGTGCCGCCGGTGCGGCGGTTGCGGGACGGGTCCGCGCGCCAGAACCGGTTGAACACCAGGTCGGCCTCCCCGGGCCGCAGGCCGACGCCGTGGTCCCGCACCGTGATCGCGACCGCGTGCTCGTTCGCCGCCAGCGTGAGCCGCACCGGGTTGCCCTCGCTGTGGTCGACGGCGTTGGCCAGCAGGTTGCGCAGGATCCGCTCGACGCGGCGGGCGTCGATCTCGGCGAGCGTCTCCTCCTCGGGCAGCTCCAGCTCGATCTCGGTCTCCGCGTTGCCCGCGATCACCCGCACCTGCTCCACCGCGCGCCGCGCGATCGAAGACACGTCGATGAACTCCGCGGCCAGCTCCTCGACACCGGCGTCCAGCCTGCTGATCTCCAGCAGGTCGCCGAGCAGCGCCTCGAACCGGTCCAGCTCGTCGACCAGCAACTCGGTGGAGCGGGCCAGCCCGGCCGGGAACTGCTCGCGCGAGGCGTGCAGGACGTCCGCCGCCATCCGCACCGTCGTCAACGGGGTCCGCAGCTCGTGCGACACGTCCGAGGTGAACCGGCGCTGCAGCGTGCCGAACTCCTCCAGCTGCCGGATCTGGTGCTGGATGCTCGCGGCCATCTCGTTGTAGGACACGGCGAGCTTCGACAGGTCGTCCTCGCCCGTGACCGGCAGGCGTTCGTCCAGCTCACCGCCCGCGAACCGGGCGGCGGCCGCCGCGGCCTGCCGGACCGGGCGCACGACCTGCCGGGTGACCAGGTTCGCGATGCCAGCCAGCAGCACGAGCAACACGAGACCACCGACCAGCAGCGTGTTCTGCACGGTCTGGACCGTGTTCTGCTCCGCGGTCATCGGGAACAGCAGGTACAGCTGGATCGGGCGGCCGGTGCTGGTGACCGGCGCGCCGACGATCAGGTGCGTGGTTCGGGTGCCGTCCGCGTCGGTGTCGGTGTTGATCTGCCAGGCGACCTGGTTGTTCTCGACGAACCGCTGCAGGCCGTCCGGCACCTTCGTGATCGGGCCGGCCGAGTCGGTCGAGTCCTCCCCGCCCGCGGTCAGCACCGGCTCGAACGCGCCCGCCGCCGACGCCGCCGTGCCCTGGTCCTCCGACGAGCTGCTGGTGATCTTCTTCAACGCGTTCTGCAGCCGGTCGGCCAGCGCGTCCTGGTCGCTGATGCCGACCAGCTCGTTCTCCGCCGTGCGCACGACCTGCAGGGTCTGCGCGACGGCGGCCTGCCGCTTGGTGTCGGTGAGGCGCTGCGTGATCTGGTTCTGCAGCACCATGCCCAGCACGAGACCGACCGCCGACGACAGGGCGAGCGTTGACACGGTCACCTTGAACTGCAGCGACCGCCGCCACAACACGCCGAACGCGACCGCGCGGCCACGGGCGTAGGCGCCCGCGCGGGGGGCCAGTCGCAGCACCGCGCGGACGAAGGCCAGGACTCTTCGCTTCATGTGTCTGTTACGGCGGGCCCGCCTTGTACCCGACGCCGCGCACGGTCAGGACGACCTCGGGGTGCTCGGGGTCCTTCTCGACCTTCGAGCGCAGCCGCTGCACGTGCACGTTGACCAGGCGGGTGTCGGCCGCGTGCCGGTAGCCCCAGACCTGCTCGAGCAGGACCTCGCGGGTGAACACCTGGCGGGGCTTGCGGGCCAGCGCGACCAGCAGGTCGAACTCCAGCGGGGTGAGCGGGATGGCCTTGCCCTCCCGGGTCACCTCGTGACCGGGCACGTCGATGGTCAGGTCACCGATCGTGAGCGTCTCGGCCGGCTCGGCCTCGGTGCGCCGCAGGCGGGCGCGCACACGCGCGACCAGCTCCTTCGGCTTGAACGGCTTGACCACGTAGTCGTCGGCGCCGGACTCCAGGCCCAGCACGATGTCGACCGTGTCGCTCTTCGCGGTGAGCATGACGATCGGCACGCCCGACTCGGCCCGGATCGCCTTGCAGACGTCGATGCCGTTCATGCCGGGGAGCATCAGGTCGAGCAGCACGAGATCGGGCTTCAGCTCCCGCAGGGCGGGCAGCGCCCGGGAGCCGTCCGCCACCACCGCGGTGTCGAACCCCTCGCCGCGCAGCACGATGGTGAGCATCTCCGCGAGAGCGGGGTCGTCGTCGACGACCAACACACGTGCCTTCATGACCACATATTCGCACTACGGAGACCGTTCGTGACGTCCGACCCTGCGAACACGTCACGAACTGAGCACACCGGTTAGCCCGGATGGACCAGCCGGGTGACGAGGGCGGCGTGGTCGACCCCCGCCGCGCCGTCGACGACGTGCCATCCGGACAACCAGGACGCGGCGGCGAGCTCGTCGTAGACGGCCGCGCAGCGGGACTGGAGGTCGTCGTCGGACTCGAACGCGTCCTTGGCCCGGCCGGCATCGGTCGAGGCCCGCTGCTCGGCCCGCTCGGCGGCGACGGCGGGCGGGACGCGCAGCAGGATCTGCGCGTCCGGCAGCGGCAGGCCGAAGCGGTCGATCTCGATCTCGCGGACCCAGCGGACGAACTCGCCGTCGGCGTGCTGCCGCAGGCGGGCCGCACCGTAGGCGGCGTTGGAGGCGACGTACCGGTCGAGCAGCACGACGTCGTGGGTGTCGAGACCGGCGCGGATCTCGGGAGCGGCCTCGCGGCGGTCGAGGGCGTAGAGCAGGCCCATGCCGTAGACGGAGTCGGTGAGGTCGCCGTGACGGCGGTGCAGGCCCTCGTGGATGAGGTCGGCGTGCACGCTGCGGCCGTAGCGGGGGAAGGCGAGCGTGGTGACCGTGCGGCCCTGGTCGTGCAGCGCCTTGGTGAGGCCGTCGGTCAGGGTGCGCTTGCCCGCACCGTCGAGCCCCTCGATGACCACCAGCTTGCCCACGGGCCCAGGCTATCCGGCGGCAGTCAGCGCACTTCGAGGCCGTGCGCCTTGGCGGCGTCGGCCTGCCGCTGGTCGCGGGTGACCATCACGACCGGTTCCCCATCGGTCAGGCCAGCCGTGTCGTGCAGCGCGACGGCCAGGTGGATCGCGTCGAGCGTGCGGAGCGAGTGGTGGTCGGACACCAGCCGGTACGCCGCCGGCATGATCACCTGGGGCACGAGCGGCACGAGGCTCAACGCGCCGTCACAACCGGCTTCGGCGTCGAAGCGCGCGAGCGCGAGCTTGGCGTCGCGGATCCGGCCGTTGTTCCACGCGGTCGCCATCGCACTGGTGAACTCGACCCTGGTCAGCTCGCTCGTGAGCACCAGGTCTTCGTTGTCGAGGAGCAACTCGATCATCTGCTCGTGCTCCGGCTCGTCGGGGAGGAACGCCCGGACCACCGCGCTCGTGTCGGCGTAGAGGACCGTCACCACTCGCCCCGCGTCCAGTCGAGAGCCTCGCTGACGGAGGTCCCGCTACCCCTGAGAGCCTCGTCCAGTTGCGCGCGGGTGGGCACCGGGCCGTCGGGCGCGAACGCGACGAGCTTGCCGTCGGCGAGCAGGCGCTGCTTGCGTTCCCGGCGGGACTCCGGCCGGTCGACCGCGGCCTTCAGGATTTCGGTCACGAACTCGTTGACGCTGCGCCCCTCGGCCTCGGCTTTCGCCTTCACCCTGGCGTGCAAGTCGTCGTCAAGACGCGTGATCATCTGCCGCATACTGAGATGCTATCACAGGCGGCGACCCATGATAGCACCCCAGAGCGGCAGGGTGCGGTCAGTAGCGGTAGTGCTCCGACTTGAACGGGCCCTCGACGTCGACGTCGATGTACTCGGCCTGCTCCTTCGTCAGCTTGGTCAGCTCGCCACCGAGGGCCTGGAGGTGGATGCGCGCCACCTTCTCGTCCAGCTTCTTCGGCAGGCGGTACACCTCCTTGTCGTACTCCTCGTGCTTGGTGAACAGCTCGATCTGCGCGATGACCTGGTTGGAGAAGGAGTTCGACATCACGAAGCTGGGGTGCCCGGTCGCGTTGCCCAGGTTCAGCAGCCGGCCCTCGGACAGCACCAGCACGCTGTGGCCGTCCGGGAAGACCCACTCGTCGACCTGCGGCTTGATGTTGATGCGGCGGATACCGGGGTAGCGGGCGAGCCCGGCCATGTCGATCTCGTTGTCGAAGTGGCCGATGTTGCCCACGATCGTCTGGTGCTTCATCCGGGCCATGTGCTCGGCCATCACCACGTCCTTGTTGCCGGTCGTGGTGATCACGATGTCGGCCTCGGGCAGCGCCGACTCCAGCGTCTTGACCTGGTAGCCGTCCATCGCCGCCTGCAGCGCGCAGATCGGGTCGATCTCGGTGACGATCACCCGCGCGCCCTGGCCGGACAGCGACTCCGCCGCGCCCTTGCCGACGTCGCCGTAACCGCAGACCACCGCGACCTTGCCGCCGATCAGCACGTCGGTGCCGCGGTTGATGCCGTCGATCAGCGAGTGCCGGATGCCGTAGCGGTTGTCGAACTTCGACTTGGTCACCGAGTCGTTGACGTTGATCGCCGGGAACAGCAGCTCACCCGCCGCCGCCAGCTGGTACAGCCGCAGCACACCGGTGGTGGTCTCCTCGGTCACCCCGCGCACGCCCTGGCCGATCCGGGTCCACTTCTGGCCGTCCGCGGCGAGCGAGGCCCGCAGCAGCTCCAGCACGACCTTCCACTCGTCGGAGTCGTTGTCGTCGGGCTGCGGCACCACCCCGGCCGCCTCGTACTGGGTGCCCTTGTGCACGAGCAGCGTCGCGTCGCCGCCGTCGTCGAGGATCATGTTCGGACCCTCGCCGTCCCAGGTCAGCATCCGCTCGGTGCACCACCAGTACTCCTCCAGCGACTCGCCCTTCCAGGCGAACACCGGCACACCCTGCGGCGCCTCCGGAGTGCCGTGCGGGCCCACCACGACCGCGGCCGCCGCGTGGTCCTGCGTGGAGAAGATGTTGCAGGACGCCCAGCGCACTTCGGCGCCGAGCGAGACCAGCGTCTCGATCAGCACCGCCGTCTGCACCGTCATGTGCAGCGAACCCGACACCCGCGCACCGCGCAGGGGGTTCACCTCCGCGTACTCACGGCGCAGCGCCATCAGCCCCGGCATCTCGTGCTCGGCCAGCCGGATCTCCTTGCGGCCGAACTCGGCCAGCTCCAGATCCGCGACGGCGAATTCCACCCCGTTGCGGGTGTCGTGCCACTTCGCAACGCTTTCGGGGGTCATAGCGGCATTTCCTCCAACGATCGACTCCACCTGAACAGTACCGTTGTCCGTTCATCGCGGAACACCCGGAAAAGGAGACAGCCGACGTGCCGCTTCCTGGTCCCGACACCCGAGTGGTCGAACTACGCGTGCCGGGCCTGTCCGGCACCAGCGGCGAAGAGCTGCTGGACGCGGCCGGCACGGTGGAAGTCGCCGGGGACGGTATGGGCCGGGTGATCCGCCCGTCGGACCGGCTGCGACGCCCCGCGCCCGGCCCGGTGCTGCAGGCGCTCGGCCGCTCGGTCCCCCGCACGCTCGAGGGTTACCTGTGGAGCGGCATGACCTCCGGGGGCGCCACGAAAGCGGCGTGGGCGCTGCTGTTCCCCTTCTCGCTGGCCAACGTGGCGCACTGGATGCTGCCGCCGGTGCCGGACGGCAGCCGCGCGGCGGCCGTGCTCGGCGGGCTGTGCCGGGGCGTGCTGCGGATCGCCGCGCTGCTGCTGACGATGCTGCTCGTCGCGCAGGTCGCGGTCATCACGCTGGACCTGTTCGCCGCGCAGTGCCTTGCGCCCGGCCGCCGCTGCCTGACCTGGCTGCCGGACTGGCTGCGCGACGTCGAGCAGGTCCGCCTGACGGCGGGGCTGCTGCCGGCCGCGCTGGTGGTGCTCGTGCTGTACCGGGTGTCCGGCACGAACTGGACCGTCCGGGCGCACACCCCGCCGCCGCCCGGCGACACGCTGCCCGGTGACGTGCTGCGCGGCGACACCGATTCGCCCGTGCTGCGCTCCGTGCACACCCTCGCGGCGCTGAGCACCGTCGCGCTGCTCGCCGTCGGCGGGCCGCTGCACGTGCCCGGCGACGTCTTCGGGCGGCTGCTGTGGGCCGCGTCGCTGGTCCTCACCGGGGTCGCGCTCGTCACGTCGGCCTCCGGAGTGCGGGACCTGCCGCGGTGGGCGCGCGGCGGGCTGCTGTGGGTGGCGGTGGCGCTGCTCGTCGCGGTCGGGGTGCGCGGCGCCGTCCCCACCGGATCGGACGCGACCGTGGAAGGCGTCGGCGCGGCGCTGCTCGGCGCGTGGCTGGTGTTCGCGTTGCTGCTGGTCCCGGCGGCGCTGCTGGCGCGGCGGACGTGGCGCGAGCTGCCGAAGCGGCTGCGGCCGTGGGCAGGCGGCTGGGCGGCCGCGCCGGCGCTGGCGCTCGCGGCGCTGCTCGGCGGCGGGTTCGGCGCGGGGCTGGCGACGGGGCTGCGGCGGCTGGCCGGAGCCGGTGACCTGCGGCTGCCGGACAGCTACCGGCTGGTGACCGCCCTGTGGGGCGGCGGTCTGGTGCTGGCGATCGTGCTGGGCGTGCTCGGGTTCGCGGTGGCCGTGCCGCTGCGGCGGCGGTCGCGCGGGATTCCCGGAATCGTGCGGATGCTGCAGTCTCCGGCGGACGAGCAGTCCGCGGCTGCCGCGTGGGCCCGGTCGGCCTGGGAACGGCGGCACCTGCACCACCTCGCGCTCGGCGTGATCGCAGGGCTGTCGCTCGGCGCGGCCGCGTTGCTGGTCGCCTGGTACGGCTTCGGCACGTTCCCCGGCTGGCTCGACCCGCTGTCCGCGGCCGGGGTGTTCGGCTTGGGCGTGCTGGCCGTCGGGCTGCTGCGGGTGGTCTACACCGCGGCCACGAAGCCGGGGCGCAACCGGCACCTGGGCGCGCTGGCGGACCTCGTGTGCTTCTGGCCGCGGGCGGCGCACCCGGCGATCCCGCCGTGCTACGCGCTGAAGGTGGTGCCGGACCTCGCCGCCCGCGCGAAGGAGCACCTGGCCGAGCCGAACACACGCGTGGTGCTGGGCGGGGAGAAGCTGGGCAGCGTGCTGGCGGTGATCGCGGCCGCGCGGCTCGTGCACAGCGTGTCCCCGGCGGACCGGGAACGGGTCGGCCTGCTCAGCGCCGGGTCACCGCTGCAGTGGGGGTACCAGCGGGCGTTCCCGGCGGTGCTGCCGCACGCCGCGCTCGCCACGCTGTACGGATCGCTGGACGGGCGGTGGCGCGGGCTGGCGCGCGGCACGGACATCTTCGGCGGCGGCGTGACCACCTGGCGGCACCAGGTCGACGGCGACAAGCTCACCGGCGAGGGCTACCTGCCGGACGGCGGCTGGGGTGCCCTGCCGCCGGCCGCCGCGGGCGCGACCGGCGCGCTCGTCCTCGGCGGGGACCACTGGCTGCCCGACCCCGTCCACCCGCCCTCCGGCGCGCGCCGCTGGGCGGCCGGGGTGCTCGGCCACGCGGACTACCTGGTGGACCCGGAGTGGGACCAGGCGGTGGCCATCGCCGCCGGCCTGGAGACACCGGGCAAACCGGCTCGCGGAGAGGCCGAGCAGGTCCCCCTGTTCCCCGACCTCCCCCGGTTCCACCTGAACATGGCTCGCTGAGCAAACGAAAAGGCCCCCTCGGCGAGGGGGCCTTTTCCTTGCTGACTCAGGGTTTCGTCGGATCGGCGCCTTCCACCGGCATCGGCGACTCGGTCGCGCCGCGCTTGCCGAGCAGGGAGTGGCGGCGGCTGTAGGCGAAGTAGATGACCACGCCCAGCGCCATCCAGGCCAGGAACCGCAGCCAGGTCAGCACCGTCAGGTTCAGCATCAGCCACAGGCACGCCAGGATCGCGAGGATCGGCACCACCGGCACCCACGGCACCCGGAACGCGCGCGGCAGGTCCGGCCGCGTGCGGCGCAGCACCAGCACGCCGGCCGACACCAGCACGAACGCGAACAGCGTGCCGACGTTGACCATCTCCTCCAGCTTGTCCGCCGGGAAGAACGTGGCCGCCACCGCGACCAGCAGGCCGACCAGCATGGTCGCGCGTGCCGGGGTGCCCCGCTCGCTCGTGCGGGCCAGCGAGCGCGGCAGCAGGCCGTCGCGCGACATCGCGTACAGCACCCGGACCTGGCCGAGCATCAGCACCATCACCACGGTGGTCAGGCCGGCCAGCGCGCCGATCGAGATGACGTTCGCCGCCCAGTTGACGCCGTTCGCGGCGAACGCGGTCGCCAGCGTCTTGTGGCTGCCGTCGCCCGCGTCGGTGGCCAGGTCGGTGTAGGGCACCATGCCGACGACCACCAGCGACACGGCCACGTACAGCACGGTGACGATCGCCAGCGAGCCGAAGATGCCGCGCGGCACCGAGCGCTGCGGGTTCTTCGTCTCCTCCGCGGTGGTGGCCACGATGTCGAACCCGATGAACGCGAAGAACACCAGCGAGGCTCCGGCCAGCAGACCGAACAGGCCGAACGAGCTGCTCGCGCCGCCCGCGATGACCGAGAACAGCGACTGGTCGACGCCCGACTCACCGCTGGCCGCAGGGGCGCCCGGCGGGATGTAGGGCGAGTAGTTGGCGCCCTTGACGTAGAACAGGCCGAGCACGATCACGAACAGCACGATGCCGACCTTGATCGCGGTGATCACCATGGACACCCGGGAGGACAGCTTGGTGCCGATCGTCAGCACCAGGGCCAGCGCGAGCACCAGGATCAGCGCACCCCAGTCGACGGTGACGCCGCCGATGTCGAACGTCGTCTTCGCGCCGTCGCCGAAGATGTAGCCGAGCACCGTCTCCAGGTACACCGACCAGCCCTTGGACACCGCGGCGGCACCGACGGCGAGCTCGAGCACCAGGTCCCAGCCGATGATCCAGGCCATGAACTCGCCGAACGTCGCGTACGAGAACGTGTACGCGCTCCCGGCGACCGGCACCGTCGAGGCGAACTCGGCATAGCACAGCGCGGCGAGACCGCACGCGATCGCGGCGAACACGAACGCCAGCGACACCGACGGTCCGGCGTAGTCGCCCGCCGTGCGCGCGGTCAGCGTGAAGATACCGGCGCCGATCACGACCGCGACCCCGAACACCGTCAGGTCCCACGCGGACAGGTTGCGCCGCAACCTGGTGTCCGGCTCGTCGGTGTCCTTAATGGACTGCTCGATCGACTTCGTGCGCCACAGCCCGTTACCTGGCAAGGGTGTCTCCTCCCGGTGTCCTGGGTCTCAGGTCCGGTTGGTCACCCTAACGCGAACGGGTGAGGCGAGCGAATCGGAGGTCAGACGAGCTGGCGGTCCAGGTCCGGCTCCAGGTAGATCAGCCGCGCGGACGGCACCCGCTCGCGCACCCTGGCCTCGGCCCCGTCGATCTCGCCCGCCACCTCGGACAGCTCCAGGCGCGGGGCGAGCGCGAGCTTCGCGGCGACCAGCAGCTCGTCCGGGCCGAGGTACTGGGTGCGGATGTGGATGACGCGGTCGACGCGGCCGCCGGTCAGGGCCTCGCAGATGCTGTCCAGTTCGCGGTCGGTGGCGCCCTCGCCGATCAGCAGGCTCTTCATCTCGACGATGAGGATGATCGCGATGATGCCGAGCAGGACACCGATCATCACGGTGCCGATGCCGTCCCACACCGGCTCGCCGGTCACCTCGGACAGCCCGACGCCGATCAACGCGAAGATCAGGCCGAGCAGCGCGCCGGTGTCCTCCAGCAGCACGACCGGCAGCTCCGGCGTGCGCGACTGGCGGATGAACTGCCACCAGGTCGCGTCGCCCTTGATCTTGCGCGACTCCTTGATCGCGGTCATGAACGAGTAGGTCTCCAGGCCGATCGCGACGACCAGGATGCCGACCGCGACCAGCGGGCTGGTCAGCGGCTCCGGGTGCTCGATCTTGTGGATGCCCTCGTAGAGCGCGAACACCGAGCCGAGCGTGAACAGCATCAACGCGACCACGAACGACCAGAAGTACCGCTCCCGGCCGAAGCCGAACGGGTGCTCCCGGGTGGCCCGCCGCCGCGCCTGGCGTTGGCCGAGCAGGAGAAGACCCTGGTTGGAGGTGTCGGCGACCGAGTGCACCGACTCGGCGAGCATGGACGACGACCCCGTGATCAGGAACCCGACGAACTTCGCCGCGGCGATCCCGGCGTTGGCGATCAATGCCGCGACGATCGCCTTCGTTCCGCCACTTGCCGACACGCTGACCCCCTGCTGAAGTCTTTCCGTTTTGTCGCAGTGAGCCTAGAGCTTCCCGCCTCAGCGCAGCAGTGGGAGTCCGCCGACCAGTTTGTCGATCTTGTTCCGCGGCCCCACCAGGCTCACGGCGTAGTACTCGAAGGCCTCCTCGTCGGTACCCGCCATGGCCTCGGTGTACTCCACGTAGGACCGGCTGGCCTGCGCGTGCTTGGACATGTCGGCCACGAAGACGCCCTCCCGGTTGGCGGCCTTCGTGCGGATCTGCAGCAGCTTCGCCGCGTCGGCGGCCAGGATCGAGCAGCCGGTCCACGGCAGCCCGGCGTGCGGGCGGGCGGAGGCGTCCTCGACCTGCGGGCCGACCAGGTCGGGCAGGACCTTGCCGACCGCGGCGCCGAGGCACGCGGTGGCGTTCGCGACGAGACCCGGCCCGAGCGACGGGTCGGCGACGATCACCCACTTGACCTTCGCGGTGCGGGTGGTGGCGTCGAGCTGAACTTCAACCTGAGGATCTGTGGTCACGAGCGCACAAGCTAGGCAAAGATGTGCGAGTCAGCCAGCAAGTCCGAACTTAATTCGACGGGAGGCCCGTTTTGGCCCGCTTGGACGAACTTGATCAGGCGTTGCTGCGGGAACTGCAGCGCGACGGACGGCGGACCAACCGGGAACTGGCCGCCGCGACCGGAGTCTCGCCGTCCACGTCGCTGGAGCGCGTCCGTGCGCTGCGCGAGCGCGGGGTGATCCGCGGCTACAACGTCGACCTCGACCTGGCCAAGATCGGCCGCCCGGTGCAGGCGCTCATCGCCGTCCGGGTGCGCCCGCCGTCCCGGCCGGTCATCGATGCCTTCCGGGAATGGGTGACCCTGCTGCCCGAGACGCTGGGCGTGTTCGTGGTCTCCGGCGGCGAGGACTTCCTCGTGCACGTGGCGGTGCCGGACAACGACGCCCTGTACGCGTTCGTCATCGACCGCCTCACGCAGCGCAAGGAAGTGGCCGACGTGCGGACGAGCGTGGTCTACGAGCACATCCGCAGCCGCGTGATCGATCCGGCCTAGACGAGTAATGCGGAAGTCTGGGTGGTGTCTGGAGACGGACGAAGGGTGTTCAAGATCCGTTCGTGACGACAGACCTGAACACGACCGCTTGGCGGGCCGGCGTCGGCTGGGCCGGCCACCGAAGCGGACCGACGCCGAGTTGGTCACCCTGGCCGTGGCTCAGGCGTTGCTGGGGTTCACCTCCGAGGCGCGCTGGTTGCGGTTCCTGCCCGTCCGGATGCCCGGCGTTCCGGTACTTGCCCGGCCAGTCCGGCTACAACCGTCGCCTGTGTGCCGCGTTGCCACTGGTCAAGGAGGTGATGCGCTGGTTGGCGGCGGACACCGACCTGTGGGCCGACGCCACCTGGATCGTCGACTCGACCCCGGTGGAGTGTGGCCGGTCCCTGCCCACTGTGAAGCGCTCGGACCTGGCCGGCTGGGCCAAGTACGGCTTCTGCCGCTCGCACTCCCGCTGGTTCTGGGGCCTGCGCCTGCACCTGCTCGCCGAGGACCCCGGACTGCTGATCATGGCCGACAAAGGCTACGTCTCCCGCGAACTCGACCACTACCTCACCGAGCGCGGCGTCCGGCTGATCCGGCCGTCCTACCGCAACCGCAAGCCCCATCCCGGGTGAGCCGCTGCTCAAGTCCATCCGCCAGCTCATCGAATCGGTCAACGACACCCTCAAGGCCCACTGAACCTAGAACAGCACGGGGGACGCACCATCGAAGGCGTCGGCATCCGCATCGCCCAACGCCTCCTAGCCCTCACCGCCGCCATCTGGCACCACCGCGCCACCGGCCAACCCGCCACCCGATCCCTCACCGCCTACGACCACTGACCGAGTTACGCATCACTCGTCTAGCGCTCGCGGAGCAGAGCCACCCCGTCGCCGTCGAGTTCGTCGCAGTACGCCGTGCGGCCGGTCATCGCCATGATCAGCGCGAGGGTGGGTCCGGTGACCAGCGGGCCGGAGCCGGTCGTGAACGGGCCGTCGCTGGCGGCCAGCCGCAACCCGCTGATGCGGCTCTTCGCGACGACGACGAGGTCCGAGCCCGCGTAGTACGCGGCCAGCCGGGTCAGCACCGGCTCCGGGTGGTCTCGCCGCAGTTCGAGCGGCCGCCGGATGTCCTCGCCGTGCACCACCGCTTCGCCGAGCAGGGCGATCACCGGCAGTGGCGGCTTGGTCGTGCTGCCGACGGCCCGGCGGAACCGCGCGAGCGTGTCGGCCGGCGCGTCGCCGAGGTGCTCGGCCAGCCGCACCGCCACCTGCTTGTCGAAGTCGAAGCGGCAGCGGATCACCCCAGCCAGCCACCGCACGGGCGTCAGGCTCGCCGACGCGGTGAGGTGGGCGAGCACCTCGCGCACGGACAGCCCGGCGCAGAGCGACGGCGTCGCCCACTGCTCGTCGGTCAGGTCGGCGAGGTCATCCGCGAGTGCCTTCCGTTCGGCGTGCACCAGCGGCCAGAGGTTTTCGGTCATGCCGCATACGACCGTTCCGGCACCGCCGGAATCATCGCTACAGGCAGCCCGATGTGGCGCGGAACAACTGCGTCCGGCCGCTCTCCGCGGGGTGCACGGCGACCGCCGGGTCCGAAGCCGGCACCCACACCGACTGCCCGCGGCGCAGTTCGATCTCCTGGCCGCTCTCCGCCTTGATCCGCACCGAACCCTGCGTGCACAGCAGGATCTGCGGCTTGCCGTTGTCGACGCGCAGCGAACCGGTCTCCCCGGCCTCCCACTCGCACCGGGACAGCTCGAACTCCGGCGCGTCGGTCGTGTACACCTCGCCGCACGCGGACGGCTCACCGCGCAGGATCGGCATGTCCGCGCAGGTGAAGTCGACGACGCGGAGCAGCTCGGGCACGTCCACGTGCTTCGGCGTGAGCCCGCAGCGCAGGATGTTGTCCGAGTTCGCCAGGATCTCCACGGCCGTGCCGTGCAGGTACAGGTGCAGGTTCCCGGCGGGCAGGTAGATCGCCTCGCCGGCGCTCAGCGTCAGCCGGTTCAGCAGCAACGCGGCCAGCACACCGGCGTCCCGCGGGTGCGCCTCGCCCAGTTCGAGGATCGTGCGGCACTCGACGTCGAACTCGCCGTGGTCCTTCACGTGCAGCACGCACGCGTCGAGCACCTCGGGCAGCAGCTCGTCCAGCACCGGCTGCGGCAGCGTGATCCAGGTGGTGAACAGCGCACGCAGGCCGTCGGAGTCCGGCTGGGCGGCCAGCAGCTCGGTGTACTTCGCCAGCCCGGGGGTCTCGATGGCGCGCAGCAGCTCGACCGTGCGCTCCGGCTTGCGGAAGCCCGCCAGCGCGTGGAACTCGGTCAGCGCGCACACCAGTTCGGGCTTCGCGGTCGGGTCCGGGTAGTTCCGGTTCGGCGCGTCCCGCGGGATGCCGGCGGCCTCCTCGCGGGCGTAGCCCTCGGCCGACTGCTCGGCCGACGGGTGCGCCTGCATCGACAGCGGCTCCTCGACGGCGAGGATCTTCAGCAGGAACGGCAGCCGGTTGCCCCAGTGCTCGGCGCACTCCCGGCCCAGCTGGCCGAGCGGATCGGCCTCGACGAGTTCCAGCAGGCTGCGCTCGTCACCGTCCGGGCCGACGATGCGCGACGGGTCGCCGGGGTGGGCGCCCATCCACAGCTCCGCCTCCGGGTGCGGCGCGGGCACCTCGCGTCCCAGCAGCTCGGGGATGGTCGTCCGGGACCCCCAGGCGTAGGGCCGCACCGCATTGCGCAGCAGCTCCACTGTCTTCTCAACTCCTTGGCTCTTCCAACCCCTCGCCCGATTCCCGCGGGATCGGGCCCGAAACCGGCGTCAGGCGGACGCGGGCTCGTAGTGCCCGCCACCACCCGTGGTGGCGGTCGCCAGCCCGAGGTAGACCGCGGCCAGCTCGAACCGTAGCGCGAGCACCCCGGCGCGCACGGGCTCGTCACCGACGATCTCGTCCGCTGGGGCGACCACTCCGGCCCCGGGAAGCGTATGCGAAGCGTCGTGGCGCGCCGCGTCGGCCGCCGGGCCGCTGTGCACCGCGAGCAGCAGCACCCGGTAGTTCGGCAGGTCGGTGTCGAAATCGGGGTCGGCGAAGATGTCCCGCTCGCCGGAGCTGCTCGCCGCCGCCTGGCGCAGAGCGCGACGGGTCAGCGCCTGCCGGTAGTCGGCGATGTCGGCGACCACCCCGGCGAACGAGCCCAGCGCGTATCCGGCGTGCTGGGCGACCGCGACCGCGATCGGGTCCAGCCCCCACAGCAGCGGGATCCGGTCGGCGAGCCGCAGGGCGAGCGCCTTGGCGGGGTTGGCGAAGGAGTCGCGGCCGAGGTGGCCGCGCTCGGCCTCGGAGTCGAGCTGGTCGGCCAGCAACTGCACGTCGGCGACCAGCAGGCCGAGTGCGTTCGCGGTGAGCAGCCCGGCGGCCAGGCCGCGGGCGAAGGTCAGTTCGGGCGGCACCGGGACCCGCGGGACGAGCTGCACGCCCTTGCCCGCCAGCGACGCCGCGACCGGGCCCTCGTTCGGCGCGGACAGCACGACCGTCGCCCCGTACCGCGCGGCGCGCTCCACGCCGGCGGCCAGCTCGCGGTCGAACGGGTCGTCGGTGTGCGCGAAGACGACGTCCAGCGCCCCGATCCACGGCGGCACCGCCTCGCTGACCACGACCGGCGCCGGGCAGGCCGGCGCCAGCAGCGCGTACAGCAGACGCGCCACGCTCCGGCTCACCCCGGGACGGACGATGAGCACCAGCGCCCGCGGACGGCCGAGGTCGAGCCGGTCGGCCAGCTCGGCGTCCGCGGCGACCTCGGCGGTGGAGCGCACCTGGGCGCCAGCCATCGCCGCCGCCCTCAGCAGTCCTGCAGTGTCGGCCTCCGCCAGGCGCGCGGGGTCGTCCAGGAGGGTGTCGTCAAGCACCGTCGGCACGGGACTCACCCGGAATCGTGGCCTCGTCGAGCAACAGCACCGGGATGCCGTCCCGGACCGGGTACTCGCGACCACAGGAGGTGCACGTCAGCGCGTCGGCCTCCGGGTCGCTCGCCGTTCCGGGGCGCAGCGGCGCGTGGTCGTCGGACGGGCACGCCAGGATCTCCAGCAACTGGGCATCGAGCGCGACTGCCATGGAACCTCCCTAGCTGCGAACGATCGCGAGGACTTCGTCGGTCAGCGCGCGGACCGCGTCCTCGTCGGCGGCCTCGACGTTGAGCCGCAGCAGCGGCTCGGTGTTGGACGGGCGCAGATTGAACCACGCCTTGTTCGGCAGCTTCACGGTCAGGCCGTCCATCTCGTCGATCTCGACGCCGGGGCGGCTGCCGAACGCGTCCTTGACCGCGAGCTGCTTGGCGACCTGGTCGTCGACCGTCGAGTTGATCTCACCGGACGCCGCATAGCGCGAGTACTCCGCGGTCAGCTCGGACAGCGGCCGGTCCTGCTCGCCGAGCGCGGCCAGCACGTGCAGCGCGGCCAGCATGCCGGTGTCGGCGCGCCAGAAGTCGCGGAAGTAGTAGTGCGCGGAGTGCTCGCCGCCGAAGATCGCACCGGTGGCGGCCATCTCCTGCTTGATGAACGAGTGGCCGACCCTGGTGCGCACCGGCTTGCCGCCGTGCTCGGCGACGATCTCCGGCACGGCCTGCGAGGTGATCAGGTTGTGGATGATCGTGCCGCCGGGGTCCTTGGCCAGCTCGCGCACGGCGACCAGCGCGGTGATCGCGCTCGGCGACACCGGGTCGCCGTTCTCGTCGACCACGAAGCAGCGGTCGGCGTCGCCGTCGAAGGCCAGGCCCGCGTCGGCGCCCACCTCGCGGACCTTGGCCTGCAGGTCGACCAGGTTCTTCGGGTCGAGCGGGTTGGCCTCGTGGTTGGGGAAGCTGCCGTCGAGCTCGAAGTACATCGGCACGATCTCGATCGGCAGGCCCTCGAACACGGTCGGGACCGTGTGGCCGCCCATGCCGTTGCCCGCGTCGACGGCGATCTTCAGCGGCCGGCTGCCGGACAGGTCGACCAGCTTGCGCAGGTACGCGGCGTAGTCGCGGAGGACGTCCCGCTCGGTGACGCTGCCGGGCTGGCCGGCGAACTCCGGCACGCCCTGCTCGACGGTGTCGCGGATCTCGGCGAGCCCGGACTCCTGCCCCACCGGGGCGGCGCCCGCGCGGCAGAGCTTGATGCCGTTGTACTTGGCCGGGTTGTGGCTCGCGGTGAACATCGCGCCGGGCATGTTGAGCGACCCGGAGGCGAAGTAGAGCTGGTCGGTGCTGCACAGGCCGATCGACACGACGTCCAGGCCCTGCGAGGTGACGCCCTCGGCGAACGCGGCGGCCAGGCCGGGCGAGGACTCGCGCATGTCGTGGCCGATCACCACCGACGGCGACTCCGGCTTGATCAGCAGCGCGAAGGCGGCGCCGAAGTCCCGTACGAGGCCGGCGTCCAGCTGCTCGCCGACGACGCCCCGGATGTCGTAGGCCTTGACGATGGCCGACAGGTCTGACACGCGCTCTCCCCGAGAGTTGTCCATGGGCTGCGGATACCCGAGAGCCTACCGGGGGAACGCCAGGCGGATGTGGCGTGACCTACGAGATCGGGTCGGGCAGCACCCGCAGGTGGCCGCGACGGCCGGAGGGGCCCTCCGGTTCCGGCGGCGGGGCGGGCTTGTCCGACCGGCCGGCCTCCCGGACGGCCTCCGCGAGCGCCGTGAGCTCGTCGTCGGACCGGTCCGGGGCGGCGAACTCGCCCTCGTGCCGGACGACCTCCCAGCCCCGGGGCGCGGTCAGGCGGAGCGCGTGCGCCTCGCACAGGTCGTAGGAATGCGGCTCGGACGCCGTCGCGAGGGGACCGACCACCGCGGTCGAATCGCTGTAGGCGTAGGTAAGCGTGGCGACGGCCGGGTTCAGGCACCCCGTTCGCGAACACTTTCGTACGCTCGACACGATCAGGGACGATAGCGCTTCCCCCTGACAAGTGCGCGCAGGCGCACCGGTGCAGGCCACCGACCGAGGCCAACGCGTAACCTTCCGGATGTGTCTATGGCTCGAAGTTCCCGGCACCGGCGGCGTGTCCGCCGGGACCGGCATGGCCGCGGGCTGCGCGGGCCGCTGTACCCGGCGACCCTGCCGGCCGCGGCCAGCCGCGCGGAGAAGTTCGACCAGCTCGTGCTCGATGCGCTGGAGCCGATCGAGGCCAGGTGGCGGGACCAGCTGACCAAGCTCGACGTGGCGGTCGACGACGTGCCGGAGATCCGCGGCGCGGGCGGCCCGGCGGACGACGGGGTGCTCCACGACGGGGCGGTGCCGCTGTCCCGCCTGGTCCCGGCGGGTGTCGACCGGGTCGGCCTGCCGACGCGCGCGCGGATCGTGTTGTACCGGCGGCCGCTGGAGGCGCGGGCCAAGGACCCGGGCGAACTGGCCGAGCTCGTGCACGACGTGCTGGTGGAGCAGGTGGCGGGCTACCTGGGCGTCGAACCGGACATCATCGAGGGCGGCGAGTAGTTCCCGGGGCCCGGAACGAGTGGTTTCCAGGCCGTTGGTTCTCGGGTGGGTGGCGGCGCCCCGGCCGGCTCGTGGGCGCAGCGGCTGCGCGGGACTGCCGGATTGCTCAGGAGCGCACCACGGCCAGCGGTTCCACCGCAGCGGGCACCGGTGAGAAGCGCACCGGCGCCACCGCCGGCCCTCCAGCGGCTCCGCCGCGGCACGTGCCTCGCGACCGTCCTGCGCGGGCCTGCCGGATCGCTCAGGAGTGCGCCGGCTCCGCTGTCGGCTCCAGTGGGCGTGGTTCGCGCAGCCTGGTCGGCACCGCGGTCAGCAGGGTGAACAGCGCGGCCGCGATCTGGACCAGCAGCAGCACGTCCCGCAGCGTCGACGGGTGCTCGAGCGTCACCTCGGCCTGGCTGGTCGGCACCGCGACCGCCACCTGGTGCCCCCACGCCGGCACGACCGGCACCGGCTTGCCGTCCACCTGCGCGCGCCACCCGTCCTCGTGCTCGGCGGCCAGCACCAGCAGCCGCCCCGGCACGCCCTCCGACACCCGCACCCGCACGTCCGGCAGCTGCGCGTCCACCGGCGTCACCCCGAGCGTGCTCGTCGGCGCCTGCGACGTCACCGCCTGGCGCGCCACCCCGGGCGGGATCAACACGACCTGCCCGCCCGGCTCGAGCAGCCGCAGCACCGGCCGCCCGTCGGACGTCGGCGCCACCGACGACGCCAGGTCACCGGCCATCGTGACGATCGGGCGCGGATCGGCACCCGCGGGCAGCACCACGAACAGCGCCCCAGACGCCGCGGCGCCGGACAACGCGGCCCTGGTCCGGCCCGGCTCGGGGTCGGTCAGCGCGTCCTGCCACCCGGCCAGCCGGGCGGGCGTCGCCGCGCTCACCGCCAGCTGCTCGTCCCCGAACCGCGGCATCCGGCCGCCCGTCTGCAGCGCGGGCGCGTCCCCGGCGTCCAGGACCAGCACCGAGCGGCCGGTGCGGGCCAGCTCGTCGGCCTGGTCCTGCGCCAGCGCAGGCCCGCCACCGGAGTGCAGCGGCCCGCCGCTGCCCGCCACGACGACCCCGACGGCCAGCGCCACCAGCAGCACCCCGCCACCGGCGAGAAAGGGCTTTCCGACCGCGCCACGGCAAGCCGACAGCACGATCCACAGCAGCCCGGCCCCGATGACCAGCAGCGGCACCCCGGCGAAACCCGGCGACACCGGCCCGCCCTGCAGCGGCGCCACTTCCACCAGCCGCACGACCAGCAGCCCGGCGACGCCGAGCACCACCACGGCGAGCCCGGCACGGGCGGCCCGGCCCGGCCGCACCGCGAACGCGATCACGGCCGCCAGCAGCAACGCGAGCCCGACCGGCCACGCCCCGGCGCCGCCCGGGTCCAGCCCGGCCAGGTCGACCGCGGTCACCGGATCCCCCGGCCCGCTCAGCCCGTGCAGCACCAGCGCCGGGTGGTTCACCAGCACGGTCGGCCACGGCATCAGCAACGCCAGCGGCACCAGCACGACGATGACCACCGACGCGGCCCGCTTGAGCAGCGGCGCCGGCGAGGGCAGCACGACGAACCCGACGAGCAGCCCGGCCAGCGCGAGCAGATGCGCCAGCGGCGAGAACGCGCCCAGCAACGCCAGGCCGAGCGCGCACAGCGACGACGAGTGCAGCCACCGCTGCCCCGGATCGGCGAGCACGCCCGCGATGCCTGCGATCACCGGCGGCAGCAGGATGTGGGCGGCCACGACGTCGAGCCGGCCCTGGGACACCGCGGCGGTCGCGGCGGGCAGCAGCCCGTAGGCGGCGGCGATCACCGCGCGCACCCAGGGCTGCACCGGCAAGCGCCGCGTCGCGAAGAACGCCGACACCCCGGCGAGCGGAGCGTCGGCGATCATCAACAACGACACGAACCCGTGCGGCGTGAACACCGCACCGAAGGTGCCGAGCACGGCCAGCGCGGCCGGCGCGGCGCTCGCGGTGCCACCGTTCACGGCGTGCCAGCCCGCGAGGTAAGCCGACCAGACCTCGCTCAGCGAACCGGCTTCGAGGAGCCGTCCGCCGGCGAGGTCGAACCCCAATCGTCCCGCGTTCACCGACAGCCCCAGCGCGGCGAGCACCACGAAAACGCCCGCCACCGGGGCGATCCTGGCCACCTTCGAGGTCCTGTCCGGGACGTTCACGTTGTCGGGCAAGGCTTCTCCAGTGGGCGGCGGCGATCGGTGAGGATCTTCTGCCGCGCCAGCCTAGCTGAGCCGACCGTGACTCCACGCACCCGCACGAGCACGCGGAGACCTGTCACCTCGTTGTGAAGCAGGCGTTAAATTTCCTTACACAGCCCGCTTTTTGAGCTTCCGACGCTCCCGTTCGGACAGACCGCCCCAGATGCCGAAGCGCTCGTCGTGGGCCAGCGCGTACTCCAGGCATTCGCCCTTCACTTCGCAGCCCTGGCAAATCCGCTTCGCCTCACGGGTCGAGCCGCCCTTCTCCGGGAAGAACGCCTCTGGATCGGTCTGCGCGCACAGTGCGCGGTCCTGCCACTCGGGGGGCTCGTCGTTGTCGAAGAGGTCGACGAGCTCGCCCAGCTCCACCTCCGGGCCTTCTCGCCACTCCACGACGTTCCCCCAATCCCTTCCGTCGGATTCCAACCGCACGTCCGCCTCCTCTGCTTCCACGCACTCCCCAGGCTGGCGGTCTTGCATCGCCGTCACCGTCGCCCCCTTGCAGCAACGAATAACAGCACTGTGATTACACCCGTGTAATGAGGCTAGGTCAAGCGGAGTAGCGAGGTTGGGGGATGCTTCTGCCCCGTCGCGCAAGCGGACACGCCGAACATCAACTCGCCAGGATGCGACAGACTGGACCCCGTGCAACGATCCGCGGTCCGACCAAGTCCTGTCTTCTTCGGCATTCTCGCACTCACCGTAGTGGGTGGCCTACTGGCCGCGTTCGGTGACGCGAGCACACTGCTCACTTCCGACCAAGACCCGATGGTGGTAGCCGGCGTCTTCATCCTCGTGATCGCCGGCTGGGTGCTCTCACTCACGCTGCACGAGTTCGGGCACGCCTTCGTCGCCTTCAAGGGCGGCGACTACGAGGTGGCCTCCAAGGGCTACCTGTCGATGGACGTCCGGCACTACACCGATCCGGTGCTGTCGATCGTGCTGCCGCTCGTCTTCCTGCTCATCGGCGGCATCCCGCTGCCCGGTGGCGCGGTGTGGATCAACCGCTGGGCGCTGCGCACCCGCGGCGTCGCGTCCTGGGTGTCGCTCGCCGGGCCGCTGTCCAACCTGCTGATCGGCATCGTGCTGACCGTGGTCGTGATGCTGGTGCCGATGCCGATCGGCCTGCTGGCGGGCCTGTCGTTCCTGGCGCTGCTGCAGATCGCGACGTTCGTGCTGAACATCCTGCCGGTGCCCGGGCTCGACGGCTACGGCGCGATCGAGCCGTACCTGTCACCGGAGGCGCGCGAGTTCGGCGCGAAGGCGCGGCCGTGGGCGCCGCTGGTCCTGTTCGCCCTGCTGTTCGCGGTGCCCGCGGTCGGCGACGCGTTCTGGGACCTCGTCACGTTCATCTACGGAGCGGTCGGCGGCGACGACGTCGCGGCGGCGGTCGGCCAGTACACCTTCCTGTTCTGGCGCCACTGAGGTTCAGGCCGCGCGGGCGAGCCACTCGTCCGCGCGGCGCACGACCCGCTTCAGCCCGCTGCGCTCGCCGAGGTAGTCGCCGACCAGGCCGACCACCGGCAGCATCCCGACGGCCCGGTGGTAGAACCGGCCGTGCGGCCGCTTCTCCAGCTCGTCGGTGATGGCCAGCAGCGAGCGGCCCATGCGCCACAGCGTCTTGCCCGCCGACTTCAGCGTGATGCGGCGCGGCCGGTGCTCGGCCTGGGAGAACTCGCCGGCCAGCTTCGCGGTCTCGGCGTCCTCGTCGGCGGCGTCGAACTCCTCGTTCTTGCCCGCGGCGAGCGCCGGATCGATGTCGCGCTGGAAGAGCACCCAGGCGACCAGCCGGACCTTCTCGCCGACGTCGCGGACGCCGTACTCCTCCGCGATGGCGGTCAGCAGCAGCGCCTGCGCCGCCGTGCCCAGCGCGTCCTGCACCGGCAACCGGTCGGCGAGCGCGCCGCCGAGGCCGGGGATCGAGGTGACCAGAGACGTCAGCCTGCCGAGGCGGTTGACCCACCAGTCGATGTGGCCGTCGCGGTCGGTCGCCTCCCACGCGGCCGAACCGGGCACCCGCACCGAAGCCAGGCCCTCCAGCCGTCCCGGCGTGCGCAGCGCGTGCAGCACCGGGCCGGACGCGCGCACGACCGGGCGCAGCACGCCGACGACCTGACGATCGGAAATCGCTTCACCCACGGCTGGCAGCACCCTTCTTCGGCGGTACGGCGAGCGCGCCACCGAGGCTCATGGCCGCCGGCAGTGCCCCGCCGGCGATGAGCAGCAACGCTCGCCAGTCCTGCAGCAGCACGAGATCCCCGCCGGGCCCGAACAGCCCGACGATCACTATGACCAATACCCACGCGACGAGCGGCGCAAACGCCGCCCGCGGCGCCACCAGCCGCCCGGCCAGCCGCACGAGCAGCGGGGTGGTGAGCGCCGCGACGAGCACGGTCACCGGGAACGGGATGGTCCCGCCGACGTACAGCGGCAGGAAGAACAACTCGAGCACCGCCAGCAGCGCCGCGTCGAGCACCAGCAGCACCAGCAGCAGCCTGGACACCTACAGCCCTCCGAACAGGTCGCGCTCCGCGCCCTCCGCCGGGCCGCGCACGAGTACATAGTGCTCGACCTCGTCGATGGGCTGCGCGATGCCGTTGGACAACGCGAACGCCGGGGGCTGCACGCTGATCTGCGTCTCGTGGGCGGCCAGCGCCGCGATCTTGGCGTCGAGGTGGTCGCGCACGTCGATCGCGGTGGTGATCTCCTCGTCCGGGGTGACCGGGAGCTCGCCGTCGGCGGGCAGCCGCCACGGCATGCCGGGCTCCTCGCGCAGGCGCGCCACCCCGCGGGCGAGGGCGTCGCGGGACGCGGCGATGTGGAAGACCCGCCGCACGTAGGGGGCGTCCTCGACGGCGAGCATGGTTACAGCGTGTGCCCGGATGTGGTCCGGGTGCCCATACCCACCGAAGTCGTTGTAGGTCACCACCACATGGGGCCGGGTCTCGTCCAGAACGGCGCGCAACTGGGCGGCCTGCTCATGTGGATCTCCTCCGGAAAACGCCCGCGGGTGGTCGGCCGAGGGCGTGCCCGCCATGCCCGAATCACGCCAGCGCCCGATACCTCCCAGATAACACTGACGGGTCAACCCGAGCGCCCGGACGGCGGACGCCAGTTCCCCCGCTCGGTAGCCCCCGAGCTGGTCCGCCGCCCACGCGCCGAGCTGGTCGAGCGCCTTGGGGATGATCTCCCCCTCCTCGCCGAGTGTGCAGGTCACGAGGGTCGTTTCGACCCCTTCGGCGGCGTAGCGGGCGATGGTCCCGCCGGTGGTGATGCTCTCGTCGTCTGGGTGGGCGTGGACGAGCAGGAGCCTGCGTGCGGAGGTAGCGGTCACGACTTCAGGTTAATTAGAAGATTGTGTGGCGTTCCTGTCACAGGCGTATGACTAGTCCTTTCGTGGGGTCCACAAAGTGGGACGCGTCGGTTATTCTCCCCCGAGCTACGCACCGCGCCGTAGCAGGGGAAATCCAAGAAGGGGTGCCCGTGCACCGAGATCCGGTGGGCAGGACCGGCGGCCACGAACGGCGATACTCGTCCCCCGTTCGAGTGAGGGACCGCGCGTCACTGTTCCATCACAATCTCACGCTGAGTGGCCGTCTCGGCTGTTCCGCTGCCTAGGTTGCACGACTACGGTGGGCAAACTCGATCACCTCGACAGTTCGCCGCCACAGGACGAGGCCGCCTCGCTACCCACGACGGCGTCGAGCAAGGAGAATGAATGTTAGGGAAGACCAAGTCACGTGCCGCCAGAATCGGCGCGCTCGCCGCGACCGCCGCGCTGGTCCTCGCCGCGTGTGGCGGCGGCGGTGGTGACAACAGCGGTGTGCAGACCGGCCAGGCCTTCGCCGAGTGCGACGCCAACGCCAACGCGTGCAACTCGGCCGCCGCTGACCAGCTGCAGGACGGCGGTGACGTCACCTTCGCGATCGAGAAGAACATCCCGAACTGGAACGTCACGTCCGGTGAGGGCAACGTCTTCGAGACCGGCATGGTGACCAAGGGCATCCTGCCCTACACCTTCTACACGACGCCGGACCTCAAGCCGACGCTGGCGACGGACTTCGTGACCTCGGCCGACATCACCAGCACGAACCCGCAGACGGTGGTCTACAAGATCAACCCGAAGGCCGTGTGGTCCGACGGCACGCCGATCACGGCGGACGACTTCATCTACAACTGGAAGGTCCAGAACGGCAAGGACTGCCCGGACTGCGCCCCCGCCAGCACCTCCGGTTACGACCGGATCGCCTCGGTCGTGGGCTCGGACGGCGGCAAGACGGTCACGGTGACCTTCACCAACCCGTTCACCGACTGGAAGGTCCTGTGGAGCTCGACCGGTGCGATGTACCCCGCGCACCTGGCCGCCCAGCACGGTGACCTGAACACCCCGGCCGGCCTGGCCGAGTCGTACAAGTGGTTCGGCGAGACCGTCCCGACCTGGTCCGGCGGTCCGTGGAAGATCGACAACTTCCAGAACAACGTGTCGGTCACCATGGTGCCGAACCCCGCGTGGTGGGGCGCCAAGCCGAAGCTGTCGCGCGTGATCTTCCGGATCATCACCGACGCCTCGCAGGAGCCGACGGCCCTGCAGAACAACGAGGTCCAGGTCATCTACCCGCAGCCGCAGGTCGACCTGGTCAACCAGGTGCGCAACATCCCGAACGTGTCCTCCTACATCGGCCTCGGCCTGACCTGGGAGCACTTCGACTTCAACCTGAAGAACCCGGCGCTGGCCAACAAGGCGCTGCGCCAGGCGCTCTACACCGCGGTCGACGTCCAGGGCATCATCAACAAGACCGTCGGCCAGTTCACCGACAAGGTGAAGCCGCTGCAGAACCACAACTTCATGCCGGGCCAGGAGGGCTACAAGGACGTCATCTCGTCCACCGGCCAGGGCACGGGTGACATCAACAAGGCGAAGCAGATCCTCACCGAGGCCGGCTACAAGCTGCAGGGCGACCAGCTGATCGACCCGAGCGGCGCGGCGGTGCCGACCCTGCGGATGCGCTACACCGTGGGCAACCAGATCCGCCAGAACGAGTGCGAGCTGTTCCAGCAGGCCGCCAGCCAGCTGGGCGTCAAGGTGGACATCATCCCCACCGACGACCTCGGTGACACCACCAGCAACGGTGACTTCGACATCATCGTGTTCGCGTGGGTCGCCTCGCCGTTCCCGTTCTCCGGTGCTCAGCAGAACTGGACCACCGGTTCGGAGAGCAACTACGGCGAGTACTCCAACCCGCAGGTCGACAACCTGATCGCGCAGGCCAACGCCGAGACCGACCAGGCCAAGGCGGCGGAGCTGCTCAACCAGGCCGACCAGATCATGGCCGACGACGCGTACGTGCTTCCGCTGTACCAGAAGCCGACCTTCATCGCGTCGTACGACAACATCGCCAACATCCGCAACAACTCGACCCTCGACGGGCCGGTCTACAACATGCAGGAATGGGGCATCCGGAAGGGCTGACCCCCTGACCGGAGTACATTACTGAGAAGTAATTCGGTGGGGGAGACCGGCGACGCCGGTCTCCCCCACCCCCTAACCGCACAAAACCACCACAACTAGACAGGTCGCGCCGCCCGGTTCCGCCGTCACGAGCGGCGTGCTGGTCGAACTTCAGCAGGAAGACCTCCATGCTCGCCTTCGCATTGCGCCGGCTGCTCGTGTCGGTGCCGATCCTCATCTTGTCGACGTTCGTCGTCTTCGTGATGGTGTCGCTGTCGGCCAACCCGCTCAGCAACCTCATCACCCGAAATCCGCCACCGCCACCACAGACCATCGCCGCCGAGACCCACCGGCTGCACCTGGACCAGCCGCTGATGGAGCGGTACTGGAACTGGATCACCGGCATCTTCCGCGGCGACTTCGGCCCGTCCGTCAACTCGACGATGGACATCGGCTCCGAGGTCATCTCCCGCTTCGGCGTCACGTTCCGCCTGATCTTCCTCGCGATGGTCATCGCGTTGATCCTGGCGATCGTCGTCGGCGCCGTCAGCGCCGTGAAGCAGTACTCCAAGCTGGACTACACGGCCACCTTCTTCGGCTTCCTCTTCCTGTCGATGCCCGCGTTCTGGCTCGCGGTGCTCCTGAAGCAGGCCGGCATCAACATCAACAACGCCGTCGGCGACCAGGTCTTCTACACGATCGGCGCGAGTTCGATCTACGTGAAGGGCGGCTTCTGGGCGCACTTCACGGACGTGCTGGGGCACATGATCCTGCCGACCATCTCGCTGGCGCTGATCTCCTACGCCTCCTGGAGCCGCTTCCAGCGCGGGTCGATGCTCGAGGTGCTCAACAGCGACTACGTGCGGCTCGCCCGCGCCAAGGGCCTGTCCCGCGGCGTCGTGATGCGGCGGCACGCGCTGCGCAACGCCCTCATCCCGCTGACCACCGTCACCGCGCTGGACCTCGCGTCCATCATCTCCGGCGCCGTCGTGACCGAGAAGGTGTTCCAGTGGCAGGGCGCGGGTACCTTCCTGCTCGACGCCATCGCCCAGAGCGACGTGTACGCCGTCGAGGCCTGGCTGCTGATCTCGGCGACCTTCGTCATCCTGTTCAACCTTGTCGCCGACCTGCTGTACGGCGTGCTCGACCCGAGGATCCGCCATGCCTGAGCCTTCGACCACCGAATCCACCGCGACGGCCCAGCTGCAGGACAGCCCCAAGGGCACCGTCGAGCGCGAGTTCACCGTCCAGGAGCGCGGCCAGTTCCAGCTGGTCCTGCGCCGCTTCATGCAACACCGGCTGGCCGTGGCGAGCCTGATCCTGCTGATCGTGATCGTGCTGCTGGCCTACGTCGGCGGCTGGCTCTGGAAGTACGGGCCCGAGGACATCACGCCGGACAACTCCGAGGCGCCGTCGCTGGCGCACCCGTTCGGCACCGACGCGGTCGGCAAGGACATGCTGGCCCAGGTGCTCCGCGGCACCCAGATCTCCCTGCAGATCTCCGTGCTGGTCGCGATCTTCTCCACGGTCGTCGGCACGATCTGGGGCGCGGTCGCCGGCTACTACCGCGGCTGGATCGACACCGTCCTGATGCGCATCGCCGACCTCGTGCTGACCCTGCCGCTGCTGGCCGTCGCCGCCGTGCTCGGCCACAACGCGGGCGGCAGCTGGTGGTTGATCGCGGTCGTCATCGCCGGCCTGTACTGGGCCTACGTGTCCCGCGTCGCACGCGGCGTGGTGCTGTCGCTGCGGGAGAAGGAGTTCATCGAGGCGGCCCGCGCGCTCGGCGCCGGTGACGGCCGGATCATCTTCCGGCACCTGGTGCCCAACGCGCTCGGCTCGGTGATCGTGAACGCGACGATCCTGGTGTCCATCGGCATCCTGCTGGAGACCGCGCTGTCGTTCCTCGGCTTCGGCGTGCGGCCGCCGGACACCTCGCTCGGCCTGCTGGTGAGCAGCGCGCAGACGGCGGTCGACACCCGCCCGTGGCTGTTCTACTTCCCGGGCCTGTTCATCATCCTGATCGCGCTGACGATCAACTTCATCGGGGACGGGCTCCGCGACGCGTTCGACCCCCAGCAGACGAAGGTGCGCGCATGACCTCGTTCGACTCCCAGACGACGGCCGACCCCGTCCTCTCGGTGGAGGACCTCACCGTCCAGTTCCCCAGCGACGACGGCCTGGTGCAGGCCGTCCGCGGTGTGAGCTACCAGCTCGGCCGCGGTGAGGTGCTGGGCGTCGTCGGTGAATCCGGTTCCGGCAAGTCGGTGACCTCGCTGGCGATCATGGGCCTGCTGCCCCGCTCGGCGCGCGTCAGGGGCACGATCAACTTCAAGGGCCGCAACCTGCTGGAGCTGTCCGAGAAGGAGATGACGCGGGTCCGCGGCAGCGGCATCGCGATGGTGTTCCAGGACCCGATGACGTCGCTGAACCCGGTCTACCCGGTGGGCGACCAGATCGCCGAGGCCATCACCGCGCACCACGACGTGCGCAAGGACGTGGCCCGCAAGCAGGCCGTGGAGCTGCTGGACCTGGTGCGCATCCCGAACCCGCAGCAGCGGGCCACGGAGTACCCGCACCAGCTCTCCGGCGGTATGCGGCAGCGCGTGGTGATCGCGATCGCGATCGCCAACCGGCCCGAGGTGATCATCGCCGACGAGCCGACGACCGCGCTGGACGTGACCGTGCAGGCGCAGGTGCTGGACGCGCTGCAGGCGGCGAAGCAGGAGACCGGCGCCGCGATGGTGCTGATCACCCACGACCTCGGTGTCATCGCGGGGCAGGCCGACCGGGTGCAGGTCATGTACGCGGGCAAGGTGGTCGAGGCCGGCACGGTCGACGACATCTTCTACACCCCGCGCATGCCCTACACGCTGGGCCTGCTCGGCAGCCTGCCGCGGCTGGACATCAAGACCGACCGGCTCACCCCGATCGCGGGTTCGCCGCCCTCGGTGGTCAACATGCCGCCGGGCTGCCCGTTCAGCCCGCGCTGCCCGATGGCGCAGGACATCTGCGACCGGGAGGAGCCGGTGCTCGCGCCGACCACCGACGGTCTGCACAAGGCGGCCTGCCACTTCAGCGACGAGCTGGCCGGCCGCGAAGCCACTGATCTGTTCAACCCCACCTCGGTCGACGACGTCGACGCGGTGGCCGCGGTGACCCCCGGGGAGAAGACCGAATGAGCGAGAGCGCAGCCGGCGTGCTGCCCGAGCAGGACCAGCGGACCCCCGTGCTGTCGGCCCGCAACGTCGTCAAGCACTTCCCGGTGCGCAGCGGCGGGCTGATCCGGCGTCAGATCGGCGAGGTCCAGGCCGTGTCCGGGGTGTCGTTCGACATCTACGAGCGGGAGACGCTCGCGCTGGTCGGCGAGTCGGGGTGCGGCAAGTCGACCACCGCGCGGGTGGTGCTGAACCTGCAGCCGGCCACCGCGGGCGAGGTGTTCTTCGAGGGCACCGAGCTGAGCAAGCTGCAGCGCAAGCAGATGCAGTCCCTGCGCAGGCAGATGCAGATCGTGTTCCAGGACCCGTACGCCTCGGTCGATCCGCGCATGCCGGTCAACGAGATCATCGCGGAGCCGCTGCGGATCCACAACCTGTACGAAAAGGGCGGCCGGGAGCGGGTGCGCGAGCTGCTCGCCACGGTCGGCCTGCGGCCCGAGCACGGCAACCGGTACCCGCACGAGTTCTCCGGCGGCCAGCGGCAGCGCATCGGCATCGCGCGGGCACTCGCGCTGCAGCCGAAGCTGCTGGTGCTGGACGAGCCGGTGTCGGCGCTGGACGTGTCCATCCAGGCCGGTGTGCTGAACCTGCTGCAGGACCTGCAGTCGGAGTTCGGGCTGTCGTACCTGTTCGTGTCGCACGACCTGTCCGTGGTCCGGCACATCGCCAACCGCATCGCGGTGATGTACCTGGGCAAGATCGTCGAGACGGCGCCGTCGGAGGAGCTGTTCGAGAACCCGGCGCACCCATACACGCAGGCGCTGATCTCGGCGATCCCGGTGCCCGACCCGCGCAAGGAGCGCTCGCGGGAGCGCATCGTGATCACCGGTGACGTGCCGAGCCCGGCGAACCCGCCGAGCGGCTGCCGGTTCCGCACGCGGTGCCCGAAGTTCGCGAACGAGCTGACGGATGCGGAGCGCTCGAAGTGCATCGACGAGGAGCCGTTGCTCGTCGACCGGGGGCAGGGCCACCCGGCGGCTTGCCACTACGCGCGGGCGCGGCAGTTGATCTGATTCTCAATCGCCGGCTTCGCTTCGCTACGCCCCGATCGAGAGAGTCCCTCCCGAACCCGATCTTTCAGTGTTCGGTCGCCGAGCCGCCGGGTCAAGGCGGGAAAGCGTGCCTTGACCCGGCGGCTCGGCAACCGATTTGGCTGGGGATCGGGTTGCGGGAGAGGGGTGGCTCGAAGGGGTTGGTGCGTGGCGTTGCCGGGTGGCGGTTGTGGTCTGTTTCGTGCGAGAAGAAGGCCCCCGGTTCCGCCCGGGGGCCTTCGTCGTTGCGGGGTCAGCGGGGGCTGCGGGTCCAGTTCACGGCTTCGCTGAAGGGGCCCAGCAGCGGCGGGCCCGCGGTCATCCCGGAGATGCCCTGACCCGTGGCGAGCGTGTCGGCCAGCTGGAACAACGGCAGCACCGTGTGCTGCGCCCACAGCTTCGGCTCCAGCTCGGCCAGCGCGTCCGCCAGGGGTTTCTCCCCGGTCAGCGCCTCTTCGATCGTCGTCTGCAGGTTCTCGTCGCAGACGGCGGCCGGGTTCGCGGGTATCACGGCCACGTTCGCCGACGGCGTGGACTGCCCGGGGCGGCAGCCGAACGTCGACGCCAGCACCGTCGCCGCGTCGCCGCCCACCGGGAGTGGCACCACCGCGATGTCGACCCCCACCGCGCCGGAGTTGCCCGTCGGGGCGGTCGAGCCCTGACTCACCGGCAACGCCAGCAGGTTGGCGAACAGGTCCCGCGGCTGGGCGTTCAGCGTGTTCACCTGGATGCCGGCCGCGATGAGCTGGTTGCTCAGCTCCTTCGCGATGCTCGCGTAGGGCTCCTGCTGCCCCGGCGACGCGACGACCAGCGTGAGCGCCCTGCCGTCCTTGCGCCAGATCCCGGCCTCCTTGACGTAACCCGCCGCGGTCAGCAGCGACTCCGCCTTCGCCGGGTCCGGCACGCCGTAACCGGCGGGGATCGTCGGCGCGTAACCGGCCTGCGAGGGCCACCGCACCTGCGCGTCGGCCCGCAGGGCGGCCGACGGACCGCCCCCGGTGCCCTCGTCGATCAGCTTGTTCCGGTCGATGATCGCCGACACGGCCTCGCGCACCTGGTCGTCCACCAGCGGACCGTTCGCCGGGCGCAACAGCACCTCGGCCACCCGCGGGCTGGCCACCGTGGCCAGCTGGACGCTCGGCCCGAGCACCTGGAACTGGTTCAGGCCGGCGCTGTCGGTGCGGGACATGACGAACTGGTCGTTGCCGCTGCGCAGCGCGCCGGCCAGGCCGGTGGCGTCGGACCGGCGCAGCACGATCTGGTCGACCGCGGCCGGCTTGTCCCAGTAGCGCTCGTTGCGCTCCAGGATGATCTCGCCGCGCGCGTTGTCCCGCGTCTTGATCGAGAACGGCCCGCCGTAGGCCGGGAAGCTGTCCTGCAGCGCGCCCTGCCAGCCGCCCGGCGCGTCCTTCAGCAGGTGCTGCGGCAGCAGGTTCGAAAACAGCGTCTGCCAGCCCGGGTACGGCTCGGAGAACGTCACCTGGACGCCCTTGCCGCCCTCGCTGGGCTGGATGTTGCTGATCAGGCGGTACCCGGCGGGCTGCACGACACCGGGCTGGTCGCGCATGGCCTCGGCGAGGTAGACGAAGTCCTCCACCGCGATCGGCGCGCCGTCGGACCACGAGGCGTCCTGCCGGATCAGGTAGGTGACCGTGAACGGGTCGGTCGAGGTGACCTCGGCCGAGCGCATCAGCGTGGTGTCGAGCTGGTTCTCGCCGTTGGCGTCGGGCCGGAACACCGACGGCAGCAGCATCTGCGACAGCGCCGTGGTGATCGTGGACTGGTCGGCCAGGTTGTGCGGGTTGTAACCGCCCGCGATGTCGTCCACGCCGATCACGATCTGCGACGCAGTCGGCGCCGCGGGGCTCGAAGACTGGGCCACCGGCGACGTCACGACCGGCGGCGGCGGGGTGCTGGTGCAGGCGGCCAGTGCGGTCAGCAGCACCGTGACCAGTGCCGCCGCTTTACCGCTTCCCCGCACGCTGCCTCCCCTGATGAGCCCATGATGGTGTCACAAGGCCTGTAGCCGCGGTACCGAGATTGCCAGACCGGCCGGGACTCGCTGTCACCGGATCAGGTACCGCCGAAAGGTTGACGTTGCTGAGCGTGTCGTGGTTCCCCCCGGAAACGGAACGGGGGACGCCCACCGCGATGGACGTCCCCCGGCCCGGCGAACTCAGCCGCGCGACTTGGCGCGCGAACGCTCCTTGGCCCGCTGCGTGATCTCCAGCGTCACCTTCCGCACCCGCACCGCGTTCGGCGCGACCTCGACGCACTCGTCGGCGGCGCAGAACTCCAGCGCCTCCTCCAGGCCCAGCTTGCGCGGGCGCGCGAGGCGCTCCAGCTCGTCGCCGGTGGAGGAGCGCATGTTGGTGAGCTTCTTCTCCTTGGTGATGTTGATGTCGAGGTCCTCGGCGCGCGGGTTCTCGCCCACGACCATGCCCTCGTACACCTCGGCGCCCGGCTCGACGAAGAACGTGCCGCGGTCGGCGAGCTGGATCATCGCGTAGGAGGTGACCGGTCCGGACCGGTCGGCGACCAGCGAACCGCTGTGCCGGGTGCGGATCTCGCCCGCCCACGGGTGGTAGCCCTCGAACACGTGGTTCGCGATGCCGGTGCCGCGCGTCTCGGTCAGGAAGTCGGTGCGGAACCCGATCAGGCCGCGCGCGGGCAGCACGAACTCCAGCTTGATGCGGCCGGTGCCGTGCCCGCTCATGTCCTCCATGCGGCCCTTGCGGGCGGCGAGCAGCTGGGTGACCGCGCCGAGGTGCTCCTCGGGGATGTCCAGCGTGAGCCGCTCGAACGGCTCGTGCAGCTTGCCGTCGATGGTCTTGGTGACCACCTGCGGCTTGCCGACGGTCAGCTCGAAGCCCTCGCGGCGCATCTGCTCGACCAGGATCGCCAGCGCCAGCTCGCCACGGCCCTGGACCTCCCAGGTGTCCGGGCGCTCGGTGGGCAGGACGCGGATCGACACGTTGCCGATCAGCTCCTGGTCCAGCCGCGCCTTGACCAGGCGCGCGGTGACCTTGTCGCCGCCGTTGCGGCCGGCCAGCGGCGAGGTGTTCACGCCGATGGTCATCGAGATGGCCGGCTCGTCGACGGTGATCCGGGGCAGCGCCACCGGGTTCTCGACGTCGGCCAGCGTGTCGCCGATCGTGATGTCCGGGATGCCGGCGATGGCGACCAGGTCACCGGCCGAGGCCTCCTGCGCGGGCACCCGCTCCAGCGCCTCGGTGACCAGCAGCTCCGAGATCCGGACGTTCTGCACCGAGCCGTCCTCGCGCAGCCACGCGACGGTCTGGCCCTTGCGGAGCTTGCCCGCGTGGATGCGGATGAGCGCGATGCGGCCGAGGAAGTTCGACGCGTCGAGGTTGGTGACCAGCGCCTGCAGCGGGCTGTCCGGGTCGGCCTTGGGCGGCGGCACGTGGCGCAGCAGGACGTCGAACAGGGGGTCGAGGTTCTCGCTGTCCGGCAGCGCGCCGTCGGCGGGCTGCTCCAGGCTCGCCTTGCCCGCCCGCGCGGAGGCGTAGATCACCGGCAGGTCGAGGACCGCGTCCAGGTCGGCGTCCTCGATGTCGCCGGCCAGGTCGAGCAGCAGGTCGTGGGTCTCCTCGACGACCTCGGCGATGCGGGCGTCCGGGCGGTCGACCTTGTTGACCACCAGCACGACCGGCAGGCCCGCCTGCAGGGTCTTGCGCAGCACGAACCGGGTCTGCGGCAGCGGCCCCTCGCTGGCGTCGACCAGCAGCAGGACGCCGTCGACCATGGACAGGCCGCGCTCGACCTCGCCGCCGAAGTCGGCGTGGCCGGGGGTGTCGATCACGTTGATGGTGACCGGGCCGTCGGCGGTCTGGCGGCGGATGGCGGTGTTCTTGGCGAGGATCGTGATGCCCTTCTCACGTTCCAGCTCGCCCGAGTCCATCACGCGGTCGACGAGCTCGGCACGTTCGCCGAAGGCGCCGGACTGCCGCAGCATGGCGTCGACCAGGGTGGTCTTCCCGTGGTCGACGTGCGCGACGATGGCGACGTTGCGGAGGTCGGTGCGGACCTTCTCGGCGGTAGCTGTGGGCACGCGAGGGCTCCTGAACATTTCGAAGGGATGAATCGCGGGCCCGCTTTGGCATACGCGATCCCGTTCAGGATACCCGGTACCACATTGTGACCAGTGCCACGGTGGATGATCACTTAGGCTCACCTAACCTGAGGACACCCCCGAGTCGTGGAGTGGTGGTTTTGGGCAAGAAGGACGCGGACCCGCGCAAGGTCGTGCGCAAGCTCATGAAGGCGGGCAAGGTCAAGAAGAAGTGCTGCCGCTCGAAGCCCCGCTGCAAGAAGTGCCCGGTCCTCGCACTCCAGCGGGCGAAGGCGGACATCAAGAAGGCGGCCTAGACGGCGAGCGCCTCGTTCACCAGCCGGAGTTCCGGCGCGGTGCGGGTGGCGCCGAATTCGACGATTTCGTGTCGCGCGAGCCGGCGCAGGCGGAACGGGTCGGAAGCCAGAATCGCCTCCAATTTCACCCGCGGCATCGGCCGCGTGATGATGACGCAACCGGAATGCGGCGTGCGCCGCCCGGCCGTCAGGAACTCGCCCGACCGGAAGTGCCGGTCCAGCCATTTCGCGTGGTCGGCCAGGTAGTAGTCGACTTCCTCCACCGGGGCCGTGTAGTCGATCAGCACGATGTACATACCTTCACGGTAGCCCCGGCGAGGACCCCCGGGAAACAATTCTCAGCCATTTGCCAGTAATCTGTGCAACAGCGGTTCGACATTCCAAAGAATTGCTTTCCGGAAGGCAATGTGGATATTACTTTCGGGCGCTGCTACGCTGCCGGTGTGCGTACGATCGTGAACTTCTGGTGGCCGCCCGCAGGCGGTCCCTCCGACGTGCGCTGAAACCCACGACAAGGCCGCCCACGCAGGCGGCCTTCGTCGTTCCCGGGGCCGTGGCGGGGGTGGCCACCGACCCGAGGAAGCAACCGATGCGAATTTCCGGGATCACCCCGTCCGGCCACACCCACCTCGGCAACCACCTGGGTGCGATCCAGCGCTGGGTGACCGACGGCGGGCCGGACGACCTGTACTTCGTGTCCGACCTGCACGCCATGACGACCACGCACAACCCGGGGAAGCTGCGCGGCCGGACCAGCGAGATGCTGGCCATCCTGGTGGCGGCCGGGATCCCCGCCGAGCGGGTGTTCGTGCAGTCGGACCTGTCCCGCGAGCTGGGCGCGCTGACCTGGATCCTGGAATGCACGTGCAGCTACGGCGAGGCCGCGCGGATGATCCAGTTCAAGGAGAAGGGCAGCGGCCAGCCCGGGGTGCGGCTGAGCCTGCTGACCTACCCGGTGCTGATGGCCGCCGACATCCTGCTGCAGGGCGCGGCGGAGGTGCCGGTCGGTGAGGACCAGAACCAGCACGTGGAGCTGGCGCGGGCGCTGGCCCGGCGGTTCAACGGCACCTACGGCGAGGTGTTCACGGTGCCGCGGCCGGTGCTGCCACCGACGGGCGCGCGGGTGCGGGACCTGAGCGACCCGGCGCGGAAGATGTCGAAGTCCGCGCGGGACGCGGCCGGGGTGGTGTTCGTGCTGGACGAGCCGGACCTGATCCGCCGCAAGGTGCGGCGCGCGGTCACCGACGGGTTCACCGCGGTCGAGTACGCGCCGGAGGAGCGTCCCGGGGTCGCGAACCTGCTGGAGATCCTGGCCGGCTGCCGGGGCGAGCGGCCCGCGGACGTAGCGGCGGAGTTCTCCTCGTACGGGGCGCTGAAGGAGGCCGTGGCGGAGGCGGTGGTCGAGACGCTGCGCCCGATCCGGGAGCGGACGCTGGAGCTGCTGGCGGACCCGGCGGAGCTGACGCGGATCCGCAAGGAGGGCGCGAGCCGGGCCGCCGAACGCGGCGAGCACCGCCTGACTTCGGCGATGCGGCTCGTCGGCGCGGGCATGTGACCCGGGCTTGCTGATCCGGCAAATTTCCGTGCCCGCCGGGGAGAGCCCGTGCCAGGGTGGCGGCCATGCCGTCCACCAAGCGCCGCCGCGACGCTCGCCCGCCGAGGACCGGGCCCGCGGAACGGGATGTGCTCGTGGGCTTCCTCGACTACCTGCGCGGCGCAGTGGTCGCGAAGGCGCAGGGCGTCCCGGAACCGCAGGTCCGCACCCCCGGCGTGCCGTCGGGCACGAACCTGCTCGGCCTCGTCAAGCACCTCACCCACGTCGAACGGCACTGGCTGCTCGGCGAGCCGGTTCGCGACTGGGCGGCCACCTTCCACCCGGAACCGGACGAGAGCGCCGACGACGTCGTCCTCGCCTACCAGGACACCACGGCCCGCGCCAATGACGTGATCGCCGCCTGCCCGGACCTGTCCGCGCCCGGACCGCGACCGGGCGGGCGGCGTGGCGCGGCGCCGTCCCTGCGCTGGACCCTCACCCACTTGATCGAGGAGACGGGGCGCCACGCCGGGCACGCCGACATCCTGCGTGAACTGATCGACGGCGCAACGGGACGCTGACTCAGGTCAGCAACCGCCGCAGGTCGGGGAGCAGTTCCAGGTCCGCGGGCAGCCACTCGACGCCGTCCAGGCCGTCCGCGTCGAGCCAGCGCAGCGCCTTGTGGTCCAGCGCCTCCGGCCGGGCGCGCTCGTCGGTCAGCGCGGCGGCGAACACCCGCAGCACCAGCCCGGCCCGCAGCGGCACGTCCGGCCCGACGCGCGAGCCGACCACGACATCCACCCCGAGCTCCTCGCGGCACTCCCGCCGCAGGGCGTCCACTTCGGACTCCCCGGGTTCGACGCGGCCGCCGGGCAGTTCCCACAGCCCGGCCACCTCGCGCGGGTACGCGCGCTGCTGGGCGAGCAGGGACCGGCCCCGCACGATGGCCGCTCCCACGATCACCTTCACGAGGTGGAGACGTTACCGGCCGATCGCCAGACGATCTGGAAGCGGGCACCGCCGTCGGGGGATTCGCCGACGGACACCCGCCCGCCGCGCCGCCGCACCGCTTCGGCGACCATCGCCAGCCCGAGGCCGGTGCCGCCGGAGGTGCGGGCGCGGTCGTCGCCCACCCGGTAGAACCGGTCGAACACGCGGTCGCGGTGCTCGGGCGGGATGCCCGGCCCGTCGTCGTCCACGACCAGCCGCACCGTGGAATGGCCGGGCAGCACCGACACCACGATCTGCGATGACGCGTACCGGCAGGCGTTGCGCAGCAGGTTGTTCAGCACCAGCTCGACTTCGGAGTGCGCCGCGTGCGCCCACGCCTGCCCGACCACCCCGGTGACGCGCACGGCGGGCGATCCGGGCGGCAGCCGGTCCGCGGCCGCGCGCGCCTCGGTGAGCAGTTCGACCGCTTCGGCGGGCGGCAACTCCCCGGCGTCCGACCGCGCCAGTGTCAGCAGCCCGTCCAGCAGCGCGGACAGCCGCTCGGCTTCGGCGAGGATGTCGGCCAGCGTCTCCTGCGCCAGCTCCGGATCGGGGTTCGCGACGGCGACCTCGGCCTGCACGCGGATCGACGCGACCGGCGAGCGCAGTTCGTGCGCGGCGTCGCCGGTGAACCGCCGCAGCCGCTGCGCCGCCTCCTCCTGCCGCGCGAGCAGCGCGTTGAAGTCCGCCGCCAGCGCACGCACCTCGTCGTCGGCCTCGGGCAGCGGCACCCGCTCCCCCGGCGGCAGCGCGCGGACTGTGCGGCGCAGACGGCTCACCCGCCGCAACGCGAACCGCACCACGAGCCAGGTCGCGATCGCGGCCAGCACCGCGCCGATCCCGGCCGCCCACAGCAACCAGGTCGCCGCCTTGTGCACGGCCGCGCGCTGGCCCACCAGCCCGGTCCCGGCCGCGACCAGCCGCAGCTGCCCGTCCGGCGCGGTCACCACCGCGCCCAGCCACCGCATCCGGTCCACGGTCACCGACTGCCCCGCCTTGAGCGCGCGCACGTCACCCGGCCCGAGCGAGGCCACCGGACCGCCGTCGACCGGCGCGCCCGCGGTGTCGAGCACGCGCAGAGTCACGCCGTCCGGCGGCACCGGCAGCTGCCCCGCGGACACGGCCGCGGCGGCGGGAGCGAGCGCCTCGGACAGCTCGGTGTCGACGGAGGAGTCGCGCAGCGGACCGAGGCCGCGCCCCGCCACGATGGCGAGGCCGAGCAGGAACGCGAGCGTGACCGCGGCGGCCGGCGCCGTGATCCGGAACTGCATGGACCGGCGTTCCCACCACCGGCGGAGGAAGCTCACCCGGGCAGGACCTCGTCCAGCGCGGCGTCGGAGGCCAGGTAGCCGTGGCCGCGGACGGTCCGCACCAGCGCGCCCGCCCCGACCGCGTCGAGCTTGCGGCGCACGTACCCCACGTAGACCTCGACGACGTTGCGGGTCGCGGCCTGCTCGTCACCCCAGACCGCACGCAGCAGCTCGTCCTTGGTGACGACCGTCCCGGCCCGCCCGACCAGCACTTCGAGCAGGCTGAACTCGCGCGGGCTCAACGCGACCGGGTCGTCGTGCCAGTGCACCTCGCGGGTGGCGCGGTCGACGACGAGACCGCCGATCCGCAGCGGCCCGCGCGTCCCCTCGCTGGAGGCGCGCCGCAGCACAGCGCGGATCTGCGCGACCAGCACGACGAACGAGAACGGCTTGACCAGGTAGCCGTCGGCGCCCAGGTCGAGCCCGTCGGCCTGGTCGACCTCGCCGTCCTTGGCCGACACCATCAGCACCGGCGTGGTGATGCCCTGCGCGCGCAGCGCCTGCAGCACCCGGTACCCGGACAGGCCGGGGAGCATGATGTCCAGCAACAGCACGTCGAACGACCCGGTCTGCGCGAGGCGCAGGCCGCTCGGGCCGTCGGGGGCGGTGACGACGTCCATGCCCTCCGCGCGCAGCCCGCGGTGCAGCGCCTTGCGCACACCGGGCTCGTCGTCCACCACGAGGATCCGAGGGTTCACGGTTGTCTAGCATGCCCGGTTTTTCCAGCTCGGGCGCGCGCTCTCAGCGGTCTCTCAGCATCTCAGGGCCATCTCAGGGCGGATCGAGGAGTGTCAGCGGCGGGGAAAGAGCACACTGGTGCTCGGTTGACACAGGGAGAAGAGATGCAGCCGAAGACGAAGGCCATCACCGCCGCGGTCACCGGGTCCGCGCTCGGCGCCGCCGGGCTCGCCTGGCTCGCGATGCCCGCGGCCGCGGGCGAGGCGCCCGAGCTGCCGCCGATCAGCGCGGAGGAGCTGGTGCAGTCGGTGGCCACCACCAAGACGCCGGCGCTGGCGGGCACGGTCGAGGTGGACAACAACCTGGGCCTGCCGGTCTCGACCCTGCCGGGGGGCGCGAGCCTGGACATCGACGCGGCCCGCGTCTACAACGACGGCGCGGGCAACAGCAAGCTCGCGATCGAGCAGGGGGCCAGCGAGCACACCGTCGTCCGCAACGGGGCGACCGTGTGGACGTACAACTCGGCGTCGAACGAGGCCACGAAGGTCACGGTGCCGCCGGAGGCGCTGCAGAAGCCGGAGGAGTACCAGCTCAGCGACCCGGCGACGGCGACGACGCAGGTGCTCGCGAAGGTCCGCGAGAGCAGCACCGTGACGGTCGAGGGCACCGCCCGCGTCGCCGGACGCGCGGCGTACGAGCTGGTGCTGACGCCGAAGCCGACCGAGCGCACGCTGTTGCGCGAGGTGCGCGTCGCGGTCGACGCCGAGAAGCGCGTGCCGCTGCGCCTGGCCGTGATGACCTACGGCACGTCGGACCCCGCGTTCCAGGTGGCGTTCAGCGACATCGCGTTCGCGCCGCAGCCGGCGAGCGAGTTCCAGTTCACCCCGCCGCAAGGCGCGAAGGTGACCGAGGAGCAGGCGCCTGCCGAGCACCCGGACCAGCGGGCCGTCGAGGACGCGGTGCAGGTCAGCGGTGACGGCTGGGACAGCGTCCTGACCGGTTCGTTCCCGGCCGAGGCGCTGGCGCCGCAGCAGGGCGAGCGGGGGCAGAACGTGGACCCGAAGGCCCTGCTGGCGCAGTTCGGCAAGCCGGTCAGCGGCGCGTTCGGCACCGGCTACGTGATCACCACGAAGGTCGGCACCGCGCTGGTCACCGACGACGGCCGCTTCGCCGTCGGCGCGGTGCCGGAGCAGGTGCTGATCGAGGCTCTGGGAGCGAAATGACGGAGACACTGCCGGTGGGCGCTTCGGTCGAAGCGCCCACCGCGGGTCCGGCACTCGCCGCGCGGACCAGGGGGCTGCGCAAGGTGTACCGGACCGCGGTCGCGGTGGACCAGGTCGATCTGGACGTGCCGGAGGGCGCGGTGCTGGGCATGCTCGGGCCGAACGGGTCGGGCAAGACCACCACGATCCGGATGCTGCTCGGCCTGGTCCGCCCGACCGAGGGCGAGGTGGAGCTGCTCGGTCACCGGATGCCCGACGGCGCGCCGCGAGCGCTGCCGGATGTCGGCGCGCTGGTCGAGGGGCCGGGCTTCCACCCGTTCCTGTCCGGGCGGGAGAACCTGCGCCGCGTCGCGGCCGCCGAGCCGCGGCTGTCGTCGGCGGCGATCCCCCGCGCGGTCGAGAACGCGCTGGAGCGGGTCGGGCTCGGGCACGCCGCGCACCGGCGCTACCGGGGGTACTCGCTGGGCATGAAGCAGCGGCTGGGGCTCGCCTCCGCCCTGCTCGTGCCGCGGCGGATGGTCGTGCTGGACGAGCCGACGAACGGCCTGGACCCGGCGGGCACGCGGGAGATCCGCGACATCATCGGCGAGCTGCACGCCGAGGGCGTCACCGTGCTGGTGTCCTCGCACCTGCTCGCCGAGGTCGAGGCGACCTGCACGCACGTGGCGGTCCTGCACGACGGCACGGTGGTGGCGCAGGGCGAGCTGGACGAGCTGCTGGAGTCCGGCACGCCGTCGCTGGTCGTGTCCACTCCGGACGGTGACAAGGCGCTCACCGCCCTGCGCGACAACCGCATCCCCGGCCGGCTCACGCCGGAGGGCGTGCGGGCGGACCTGAGCGCGGCGACCGCGCCGCAGGTGATCGAGACGCTGGTGCGGGCCGGGGTGTCCGTGCACGAGGCGAAGCGGGCCCGCACCGGGCTGGAGGACCTGTTCGCGCGGCTGACGCAACGGGATTCCGAAACCGGGGGCCTGCCGGATGTGGACGAAGGGGCGTCATGACGGCGACACTGGACGCGGCGCCGGTGGAACGGTGGAGTGTGCCGTTCCACCGGCTCTACCGCGCCGAGCTGCGGTGGATCTTCCGCCGCCCGCGCACGCTGATCGTGCTGGGCCTGCTCGCGCTGATCCCGGTGATCGTCGGGATCGGGCTGACGATCGCGGGCGACAGCGGCGGCAGGCCCAGCGGTGGTGAGGGCGACAACGCGCTGCTGGCGTCCGCAGCCGGGAACGCGCTGGTCCTGCCGCTGGCCACGCTCGGGCTGACGCTGAACCTGATGCTGCCGCTGGTCACGGCGATGTCGGCGGGCGACGCGCTGGCCGGTGAATCGGCCGTGGGCACGCTGCGCGGGCTGCTGCTCGCGCCGGTGAGCCGCGGCAGGCTGCTGCTGATGAAGGCGCTCGGGGTCGCGTCCTTCACGCTGGCCGCGGCGCTGCTGATGGCCGTGGTCGCGATGGTGACCGGGCTGGTGATCAACGGGACCGGATCGCTGTTCACGCTGTCCGGCAACACCCTGTCCTTTGTGGACGCCTTGGGCCGGGTCGCGCTGGCGGCGGTGTGGGTGACGCTGCAGCTGTGGGCGGTCGGGGCGATCGCGCTGGCGATCTCGGCGTGCACCGAGCACCCGATGGTCGTCGTGGTGTCGATGCTGGCCGGCGTCGTGGTGTCGACGGTGCTGCTCCTGCTGTCGGCGGTGGACTGGCTGCACCCGTTCCTGCTGCCGCAGTCCTGGACCGCGATCGCGGACATCCTGCGCGATCCGATCCCGGCCGACCAGCTCGGCGAGGGCGCGATCCGCGCCGCGTGCTACGTCGTGATCGGCCTGTCCCTGGCCTACGCGCGGCTGTCCACGAAGGACGGTTAGCCGATCAGGGCGACGCCGTCCGGGTCGGGGGCGATGCTGATCTCGTCGCCCGGGTTGACGTCGGCGGAGACCGCCGCGACCGCGTCCACCGTGCCTGCGCTCGTGCGCACGGACAGGCGGACGTTGTCGCGGCGGTGCACCTTGCTCAGCACCTCGCCGGTGATCCCGGCGCTCGCGAGCCGCAGCCCGGTGGGGCGCAGGCCGAGCCGGACCGGCCCGTCCGCAGCGTCCGGGATGGCGACCTCGCCGAACGGGCAGCGCACGATCCCGTCCGCCGCCTCGCCGTCGACGACCGTGGTGACGCCGAGGAAGCGCGCGACGTTCTCGTCCGCGGGCCGCCGCCACACCTCGCGCACCGCCCCGGCCTGCCGGATCTTCCCGGCCTGCAGCACGGCGACGCGGTCGGCGAGCGTGAACGCCTCCTCCTGGTCGTGCGTGACGAGCAGCGCGGTGATCTTCGCGCTGCGCAGCATCTCGGCCAGGTCGACGGCCAGCTGCTCGCGCAACCCGGCGTCCAAACCGGACAGCGGCTCGTCGAGCAGCAGCAGGCGGGGCTCCGGCGCGAGCGCGCGGGCCAGCGCCACCCGTTGCGCCTCACCGCCGGACAGCTCGGTCACCCGCCGCTTCTGGTAGCCGGCCAGGCCGACGAGGTCGAGCAGCCGGCTCACGCGTTCCGCGCGCGCGGCCGGCGGCATCCCGTGCATCCGCGGGCCGAACGCGATGTTCCCGGCCACGTCCCGGTGCGGGAACAGCTGGCCGTCCTGGAACACCAGCCCGAACCCGCGCTTGTGCACCGGCACGCGGGCCAGGTCGGCGCCGTCCCAGCGCACGCTGCCCGCGGTGATCGGCTCCAGGCCGGTGATCGCGCGCAGCAGCGTCGACTTCCCGGAGCCGGACGGGCCGAGCAGCGCGAGCACCTCGCCGTCGGCGATCTCCAGGTCCACGCCCGAAACAGCGGTGAACGGGCCGTACCGCACGGTCAGGCCGGACACGGTCAACGCCATGGCTAGAACTCCCCCACCCGGCCGGACGCGAGCCGGTCGATCACGATCACCGCGGCCGCGGTGACCAGCATGAGCAGCGCGCACGCCGCGTACGCCATCTGGTTGTTGAGCTGGCCCGGCCGCGCGATCAGCGCCGCGATCGCGACCGGCAGGGTCGGCGTCTGCGGGCGCGCCAGGAAGCTCGTCGCGCCGAACTCGCCGAGCGCGACGACGTAGCCGAACCCGGCAGCGGCGACGACGGCGCGGAACGCCAGCGGCACGTCGATCTCGCGCCACACCCGCGCCGGGCTCGCGCCGAGGGTGGCCGCGGCCTGGCGCAGGCGGTCGTCGATCGACCGCACCACGGGCAGCACCGTGCGGATCACCAGCGGAATCACCACCAGCGCCTGCGCGAGCGGCACCAGCAGCGGCGACCGGCGCAGGTCGCCGGGCAGCGCGTCGAGCGTGATGAGGTAGCCGAACCCGACGGTCACAGCGGACACGCCGAGCGGCAGCATCAGCGCGGCGTCCATCGACTCGCCGACGCCGCGCGCGAGCCGTCCCGGCGACCGGCGCAACGCGACCAGCAGCACCGACGCCGACACGCCGATGACCATCGCCAGCACCGTCGCGTCGGTCGCGGTGCGCAGCGAGTTCAGCGCCGCGTCCCAGCCGGACACCTGGAGCGTGCCGTCGTTGCCGGTGCTGGACAGCGCCCGGTAACCGGCCAGGCTCCAGCCGTCCGCGGTGGACACCGAGCGCACCAGCAATGCGACGATCGGGGTCAGCAGCAGGCCGAGCACGACGACCGCGGCGCCGACCACGGCCCACTCCCCGCCGACCGGGCGGCGCGCGGTCTCCCGGCGCGACCGCAGCCGCAACGCGCTCTCCCGGCGGCGGCGAGCGGCCGCGCCGAGCAGCAGCGCGCCCAGCACGGCGGCGATCTGCACCAGCGACAGCGCCGCCGCGCCGGTCAGGTCGAGCAGGTTCTCGGTGCGCAGGTAGATCTCGGTCTCCAGCGTGCGGTACCGCGCGCCGCCGAGGATCAGCACCACGCCGAAACTGGTGGCGCAGAACAGGAACACGACGGCGGCCGCGGACGTGATCGCCGGCATCAGCGCGGGCAGCGTCACCGAGCGGAACGCGCGCCAGCGGGACGCGCCCAGCGCGCGGGCGGCGTCCTCGGCCCGCGAGTCCAGCAACGCCCACAGCCCGGCGACCGTGCGGCCGACGACGGCGACGTTGAAGAACGCGTTGGCCAGCACGATGGACAGCCAGCCGCCGTCGGTCCACAGCGCCCGGAACGCGAGGCCCACCACCACGGTGGGCAGCACGAACGGGACGAGCACCAGCGTCCGGACGACCGCCACCCCGGGCAGCCGCACGCGCGCCAGCAGGAACGCGACCGGCAGGCCGGCGACCACGGCGATCAGGGTCGAACCGGCGGCCTGCGCGACCGTGAACCAGGCCAGCCGCCACGTCTCGCCCTCGGCCAGCGCGGCGAGCACCTCGCCGTCGACGAAGCCCAGCCGCAGGATCGCGCCGACCGGCCAGGCGAAGAAGACGACCAGGAACCCGAGCGGCAGCACGGCCAGTGCCGCCAGCCCGAGCCCGGCACGGCTCACTGGCCGAGCAAGGAGCGCCACTGCTCGATCCACCGCTCGCGCCCGGCCTGCACCGTCTCGGCGGGCAGGCTCGCCGGGTTCGGCGGCAGCGGGGCGGCCGTCGTCCACGCCGTGGGCAACGCCACGCCCTCCCGCGCCGGGTAGACGTACATGTTCTCCGCCACCGTCGCCTGGAACTGCTGGGACAGCAGGAAGTCGATCACCTTCTGCGCGTTGGCCGCGTTGGGCGAGCCGGCCAGCACACCGGCGTACTCGACCTGGCGGAAGCAGGTGTCCAGCAGCGCCTTCGTGCGCGGCTTGCCGTCCTCGCCGATCTCCGCCGCGGGCGAGGACGCGTAGGACACCACGATCGGACGCGGCCCCTTGCCGGAGGAGCCGGAGAAGTCCTGGCCGTAGGCCTCCTCCCAGCCGGCGACGGCGCGCATCCCGTTGTCCTTCAGCTGGGTCCAGTAGGCCTGCCAGTTCTGCTCGCCGTAGCGGGCGATGGTGCCGAGCAGGAACGCCAGTCCGGGCGAGCTGGTGGCCGGGTTCTCCACGACCAGCAGGTCCTTGTACTCGGGCTTGATCAGGTCGTCGTAGGTCGCGGGCTCCGGGATGCCGCGCTCGGCGAACCAGGTGGTGTCGATGTTGACGCAGACGTCGCCCACGTCGACGGCGGACAGGCGATGCTCGGAGTCCACGGCGTAGCGCTGCGGGCCGCGGTCGGCCTCGGGGCTGGTGTAGGGCGCGAAGACGCCTTCGGTGAGCGCGCGCGAGGCGAAGGTCGAGTCGACGCCGAACGCCGCGTCGCCGATCGGGTTGGCCTTCGTGAGCACCAGGGTGTTGGTGAGCGCGCCCGCGTCGCCCTTCTTCACGACGTTGATCGTGATGCCGGTCTGCTGCCGGAAGGCGTCGAGCACCTGCTGCGGCGCGGCGAACGAGTCGTGGGTGACGAGCGTGACCGTGGCCGGGCCGTCCTCCGCGTCGTTGCCGGCCAGCGTGCAGCCCGCGGTCAGGGCGGCGACAAGGCCGACCAGGACGCCCGTGCGGAATCTCATGACCACTCCTCGCTCGTTCCGGCGAGAAAGGTCGGGGCCCTCCCTGCGCCGGCATGATCCGGATCAGGTGCGAACGGTCGCGGGGCGAACCCGCCTCTCAGCCCGGTGGACCCGGACTCCCGTGGCAACCGTGCAGCGTACCCGCCGCCGTACCACCATGGAGCACATGGCGGAACTACTGAGCGAAACCGAGATCTCCGAGGCCCTCAACAAGCTGCCGTACTGGCAGCGCGCGGGCGACGCGCTGGAGCGCACGGCCGAACTCGCCGACTTTCCGCAGGCCATCGCAGTGGTCAATCGCGTCGCCGAGATCGCCGAGGGCGTGAACCACCACCCGGACATGGACATCCGGTGGCGCACCGTGACGTTCCGGTGCAGCACCCATTCGGCGGGCGGGATCACCGCGAAGGACGTGTCGCTCGCCGAACAGATCGACGGCACGATCGACGCGCTGTGATCTAGGCCGGACCGGCAACTTCGCGGCCGGTCCCGTGCGTTGCCCCTGGTGGAGGGAACGCACCATGAGGAAGGTTGTCACGCGACTGGCCGCCGTGGGGGCCGCCGTCGCCTTGTTGCTGGGAGTGCTCGCAGGGACCGCTTCGGCGGTCACGTCCACCGCCGTCGAACCGCCCGGCGAGACGCGCGCGGTGGTGGTCGGGACGCTGGCGTTCGGGTTGATGATCGCCGCGGCGGGGGCCGTGTTCTGGTACACGGCGCGACATCGGGGACCACAGGAGTGATTTCGGTCACGTCGGCCGCCGGTCTGTAACGACAGGGGTGTCGTGGGCGCTGTCACGCGCGGAAGTCCCTGCTCACCCCGAGGTTCGCCGCCATGAACACCACGCCCGCCCTGTCGCCGGCCCAGCGCGCCTGGGTCACCGCTCTGGCCACCGTGATCACCCTGCTCGCCGTTCTCGTGCTCGCCGCGCTGGGCTGAGTTCCAGCAGGTCAAAGGCCCGCCGGTACCCCGGCGGGCCTTTTTCACGCGCAGTTGATCTGTGTCCATGACCACTCGTTGGTGACTTTTCCGTGTCCTATTCGTAATGTCACGGGCGGCCATCCCCCGAACGGCCGAAAAGTCCCCTCCCCGAAAATGGTGATCTTCCGAATGGTGGGTCGACATAGATCCAAAGCGAAATCGCTGAGAGTCCCCCTGGCGATCGGCCTGGCCGCGGCGTTCGTGCTGGGCTTCGCGGTCTGGCTGACCGGCAACTTCAGCAGGCAGGACACGGCCAGCATGGCGGCGCAGATGAAGCCGCTGCCGACGACCTCGGCCCCGACGAGCACGTCGAGCAGCACGACGACGCCGCCACCGCCTCCCCCGCCGGTGACGACGACGCCGCCGGTGGCGCCCCCGCCGTCGACCACTTCGAAGTCGACGCCGAAGTCCACGAAGACGACCCCGAAGACGACGACCAAGGCGGCGAACGCCTGCTCGTCGGTGCTCGAGGGCACGTTGCCGCACGTGGCGAAGGTGGGCAACCACATCGCCGCGAAGTTCGGCGTGGACGACATCGGCGGCCGAGCGGGCCGCTCCGGCACGAGCGACCACCCCAGTGGCCTCGCGCTGGACTTCATGGTGGACACGTCCACGGGCAACGCCATCGCCGACTACCTGCTGGCCAACCAGTCCGAGTTCAACGTCAAGTACGTGATCTGGAGGCAGCGCTACAACGACGGCAGCGGCTGGTCGACGATGGAAGACCGCGGCGACGCCACGGCCAACCACTACGACCACGTGCACGTGTCGTTCGAGTCGAGCGGCTCGGTGAACGTGACCTGCTGATCGGCGGTTACGGGCTCGACGCCCGCAGTTCACGAGAGAACGCCCAGGCTTCCCCGGCCTGGGCGTTCTCTCGTTCTTTCGGTGTCGCCCAGCCGCCGGCGGCGGGCTCCGCTGTGCCCTGAGCAGGCGCCCTGCCACCTCAGCACGCCCCACCGCTCATGGTCCACCCGCCCTGCGGCGCGCGCACCGCCCACCAGCCGGCGCACCGCCCACCAGCCCCTGACACCCCCGCAGCCCACCGGCCCGCCAGCCGGCGCACCGCCCACCAGCCCCTGACACCCCGACAGCCCGCCGGCCCGTCAGCCGGCACACCATCCACCAGCCCCTGACACCCCCACGGCCCACTGGCCCGTCAGCCGGCGCACCATCCACCAACCCCTGGAACCCCCACAGCCCACCAGCCCGCCAGCCGACACATCGCCCACGGCTCACCGGCCCGCCGGCCCGCGCACCGCCCACCAGCCCCTGACACCCCCAACGGCTCACCGGCCCGCCAGCCCGCGCACCGCCCACCAGCCCCACGGCCCTCGCGCCGCCCCACCCCACCCCGCCGCGCCCGGAGACCGCGGCCCGGCGCCATGAGCTCGCGCTCCGTGGACCCACGAGCTACTTTCGGTCACCTGATTCCCGCGGCTCGAACGTCCCGGACTGTGTCCCGCTGCTGGCACGGGCTCGTCGTGATCGCCTCGCTCGCCGTCCAGCTGGCGCTGATATTCACCGGCGGCGCCGACGCGAACTCCGGCAGACCGGGGAGGCGCTCCGCCTCGGGGTCCGCCTGTGGCGGCTCTTCAGCTACTTCACCATCGAGAGCAACCTGCTCGTGCTCGCCGCCGCGCTGGTGCTCGTGTGGCGCCCCACCTTCGACGGCCCGGTCTGGCGCGTGGTGCGGCTGGACGCGCTACTGGGGATCCTCATCACCGGACTGGTGATCGCGATCGTGCTGGCGCCCCAGGTGCACCTCACCGGAGCCGCCCTGGCCGCGACCATCGGCTTCCACTACATCTCCCCGTGGGCGACGATCGCGGCTGGCTGCTCTTCGGGCCGCGCCCACGGATCTCGTGGTCGACGCCTTCGTGTGGCCCTTGGCATGGCTCGTCCACATCTTCACGCAGGGCGCCTTCACCGACTGGTACCCGTACCCGTTCCTGGACGTGACGGAACTGGGCCTCGGAGCAGCCCTCCGCAACGCGGTGCTCGTCGTGGTGCTCGCCCTGGCGTTCGCGGCACTGTTCAAACTCGCCGACGCCCGGATGCCGGCCCTCCTGCGAGACACGCCGACCCCCGACCACCGGGTGTCGGCCCCGCCGGAGCGATCGGCGCCGTAGGCCGGGTCAGACGTTGAAGCGGAACTCCACCTGACTACAACATCATGCAACCATATACGGGTGGAGACAACCACCGGCCCCAGATCACCGATCCGCTGCGCGATCTACCTGCGGATTTCCCTCGACGCGACCGGCGAGCAGTTGGCGATCCAGCGGCAGCGGGAGGACTGCCAGCGGATCGCCGAGCAGCGCGGCTGGCAGATCGTCGCTGAGTTCGTCGACAACTCGGTGAGCGCGTCCGACAGGCGTCGCGCGCGCCCGGGATACGACCGGTTGGTGGAGGCGTACCAGGCGGGGCAGTTCGACGCGCTGGTGTGCTGGGACCTGGACCGGCTGACGCGGCAGCCCCGCCAGCTCGAAGACTGGATCGAGGCCGCCGAGGAACGCGGCTTGCTGCTGGTCACCGCCAACGGCGAAGCGGATCTCTCCACGGACGCGGGCCAGCTCTTCGCCCGGATCAAGGCGAGCGTTGCCCGGAGCGAGGTCCAGCGCAAGGCGGCCCGGCAGCGACGTGCGGCAGCCCAGCGGGCTGAGATGGGGAAACCGCCCCTCGGAGTGCGGCTCACCGGCTACACCGTGTCCGGTGAGCTGATCAGCGAGGAAGCCAAGATCGTCCGCAAGGTGTTCGACCGGTTCGCGGCAGGGGATTCCCTGCGCTCGCTGGCGGCATGGCTTACCGAGAGCGGCGTGCCGACGCGGCGCGGCCAGGCGTGGAACCCGTCCAGCGTCCGCACGATGCTCACGAACCCCCGCTACGCCGGACGCGCGGTGTATCAGGGCCGCGAAATCGGCAAGCGCGGGACCTGGGAGGCGATCGTGCCCGACGACACGTTCGCGGTAGTCCAGGCTCGGCTGGCCGATCCTCGGCGGAAGACGAACGGCTACGGCACCGACCGGAAGCACCTCGGCGCCGGGTTGTACCGGTGCGGCGTGTGCGAGTCGCCGGTGGTGTCGTGGTCGGGCAACCGGTACCGCTGTCCAAGCGGGTGCATCACCCGGGCACAGCGAGGCATCGATACGTTCGTGACGGACCACATCCGGGCGCGGCTGGGCGCCCCGGACCTCGCCGACCTGCTGCCCCTGGGAGAGTCCGGTGAAGCCACAGAGGCACAGGAGGAAGTGGCCCGGCTGCGAGCCCGCCTGGACCGCATCGGCGAGGACTACGACAGCGGCCTGATCGATGGCCGCCGGTACCAGGTCGCAACGGCCAAGGTTCAGGCCGAACTCGCAGGAGCCGAGGCCGCTTTGGCGCGCCTGTCGGCTAACACCGGCGCGGCATCGCTGCTGCTCGCTGCTGACCCAGTAGCGGCGTTCGAGGCTTCACCGCTGATGATCCGCCGGAACGTCATCGACATGCTGGCGATGGTGTTCTTGCTTCCAGCGCCACGCGGGCGCCGCACGTTCGATGAGGCCTCCGTGGTGATGCTGTGGCGGAAGTCTCTGGCCGCGTGAGAACGGCCGCCAGGGGCGGGAGAAGACCCCTGACGGCCGTTTGTGCGGGGCCTACACAGCGATCGGGGCCTGGGCCTCGCCGGTCGGCGCGAGGTTCTGGAACACCACGCGCAGGGACTCCACACCGACGAACGCGGCGGCCTCGAACGTCTCCACGAACGTCTGGAACCGGTTCCGGGCGTTCAGCTCGCTGTCCCGCACGACGCCGAGATCCAGGCGCCCACCGTCGAGGTACAGCCAGTCGCCAGTCCGGAACAGGGCCGTGTCCACCGATGTCGGCCACGCGGGGAGGGGCTGGCCGGCAAACGCGGCGGGGAACGTCTGCGCGGGGATGGTCAGGGCGCCCACGGTCTGCTGGGGCAGGCCGTCCAGGTGCCACACCGGCGTGACGTGCCGGACCGCGAACCACCGCTCGATCTCCGCATCGGCCTCCGCGAGGGCCTGCGCAGTGTCGGCGCTGGCCTGCTGGCGGACGATGTCGGCACGGATCTCATCCCGCAGCCACACGGGCGCGATCCACGTCAGCGGCGGCTGGACCGCCAGACGGCGGCGACTGCGGTAGTAGCTCACGGCCTGATCGAGACCGGCCAGAATGTCCCGCGCCGCGCCCAGCCGCTTCGGGACGGTCACCAGCGTGGACCCGGCCAGGATGTCAGCCAGCAGTTCGTTCTCGGCGACGCGGGCAGCCGCGATCAGGCTGGTCTCCACCGCAGCCTGGGCGTACTCCCGGTCGAACCGGGCCATGAAGTTCGCCAACTCCAGCACGGAGTAGATCGCGCGCACCGCCACCGTCTCCACGGGCGGGCAGTCGAACTGCTGGACGGTCTTGCGCGCGCCGTCGGGTGCGTCGGCGGCCACGTCGTCGTCAACGGTCCACACGCCAGCCGTCAGGCTGCTGGCATCGATCGCGCGGCGGAACTCGATACCACCGTGCTCAGCCTGGAACCGGTTCAGCGCGTCCCTGACGGGCCGATCGGCCACGCCCACCACCGGAATGTCGTAGATCGTCTCCAGGGGCGCACAGAGGCCACCAGCGGCCGTCAGCGCGTCCAGGGAGCGCGTCGCGTCGATCCTCGGCATGATGCCTGCGGAGGGCACGCTGGTCTGGAGCATCCGCGCTTCCGGATAGGTGGTGTTCACCCGCATCAGCACATTTCTGCTCGGCGCCGGGGCGCCAGACATCCCTGTTGCCGTGCGCTGGAGGGCGTCCGCCACGTGTTCCACGAGGGCGTCCTGGGTCTTGACGGCGCCCTGGCCAGGGATGATCACCTCCGCGCGGATGGGCGTCTGGGCGGCCTCCAGGTGTGCCTTCTGGGCGAGCACCTCCTGTTTGGTGGCCGCCAACTGCTCCAGCGTCCGCACGGCCTCCTCGGTGTACTGCCCTCGGTACTTAGCCGCCGATCGAGCGAGGTTTGCCAGCACCTCGTCAGCCTGCTTGATAGTCGTCACCCGCATTGGGTGTGCCTCCTTGGTAGGGGTTCCGTGGACTCCCCAGCCGGGCTAGGCCTCCGGCGCTGTGTCTGTCCGTTCGAGGTGAGCCGGGCTAGGCCCTGCGCGCACGCACCCACTGTCGGCCCTACGCGCGATGGACGCGACCAGCACGCCCCCGGCTATCTGTCGTGCTGCACAGATCACACTACGGCCGCGATCGCGTTTTCCCTGGTCACGCACCAGGTTTACCCCCCGATATGGGGTAAACATGTTGTGCCACAAGGGATACCCGGGGAAGGACGGTTGCTGACCGTTCTCTTGTTCCGGAAGGATCAAGACCGTCCGAAGTAAAACAAGCGCACCGGAACGACTGAACAAGGAGAATCCACCGCGCACCGACTGGGCCGGGACACCGGCCCGTGAAGGAGGTGCGGTCTCCTTGACCGTCCGTGGTGATAGCAGCACGATCCATCACCTGCGCGCCCGCGTGGCGAACGCCAAGCGGTGGAACCGACCGGAGGCGGAGGATCTCCAGCGTGAACTCCGCACGGCGATCCTCCAGCGGCACATCACCGATGCCCTGGCGACGTGGCCGCCGCTGACCGACGAGCAGCGCGCCCGCCTGGCGGCCCTGCTTTCCCCCTCGACGGGGGGTGAAATCCGGTGAAGACAAGGGAAAGCCGCCCCGGGGGCAACGGGGCGGCCACGGAAACCCTTGCTGGGAGGCCGTTTCCTACCGGAGATTCTACCCCTTCCGGGGGTGCATCGTGAGCTACCAGGCCGTCGAGTGGGTGTTCCGCGAGGCTCCGATGCCCAAGACCGACGCCGGTAAGAACCACACCACCGCACGCCTCGTGCTCGCAGCGCTTGCCGATGCGGCGGATGCGGACGGGACCAACGCCTACCCGGCTGTCTCCGAAATCACCTGGCGCACCGGACTGTCGGACAAGCCTGTCCGCAACGCCCTCAAGACGCTTGAGCAGGCCGGGCTGATCGTGCGGAACGGAACCAAGGGCGACGGAGTCACCAACTGGACGTTGCGGCTCCATCTCAAGCGCCCTCCGGAGGAGCGCGCCGCTCACGACGCCAAGGTCAATGCAGAGCGGGAAGCCGCCCTGGAACGCATGACAGCCGCGCGGAGGAAGCGTGCAACGGACCACCAGGTGAACACGTTCCGGTCGCAGGAACCGGAACCTCGGGGCCACGCTTCCACGGCGTTCCGGTCGCAGGAACCGGAACATGGACTTGGTGAAGGCCGTACGACTGCGTCGTTCCGGTCCCTGCGACCGAACGTTCCGGTTCCTACGACCGAACGTTCCGGTTCTTGCGACGGGGATACCAGTCCTTACCAGTCCAAGGACCAGTCCTTCTCCCCCCTCCGCCCCCCGCTGGGGGGAACGCGCTCCACCGGCCGCGCGGCCTCGTCCACCGCGAGCGGCGGACAGCCGACGGGCGAGGCGGGGAGCGAGGTCGAGCAGGACACCCCGCCGGACGCCTACGACTGGGCGGACGAGCTGGCCGACGCCGAGGCTGACGCGCCCCCCTCACGGTCCGTGCCGTCCCCGACAAAAGACGCTGAGGACGAGAGGGCGACCGACCGGGAGCACCGCTCGGACACCGTGCCGTACCCGATCGAAAAGAGGGCTGAGGACGCCGAGGACGGCCTTTCCGGGCCGGAGTGGACGGAGATCCGGAACACGGATGGTTGGGCGGCTGAGGCACACAAGAGGCTGGCGCCCGCCTACCACCGGCGTTACGCCAAGCCCGAGCCGTTGGCACGCCTCGCTCGACGCGCCAACAAGGGCGATCGGGACGCACGTCGAGCGCTCCACGACCTCGGACTGGTCGCATCATGACCGCCCGCGTCCGCGCCGACATCGCCGAGACCGTCCGCACCGGCCTCGCCGCCCTCGCCGAGATCACCGCCCACTACCCCGAAGCGCTTCCGGCCCTTGCCGAGCAGGCCCGGCAGATCACCGCACAGACAGGAGACCATCATGCCGAAGTCCACCCGTGAACTCGTCCTCGCGCCGTTCCCTGGCCTGATGAGCTACCAGGAGGCCGTGGCTCAGGCGCAGTGCCCGGATTGCGTCAGCACCGTGGAGCCGCACACCAGCGACGACGACGGTCCCGGCGTGGTGTTCGCGGTGCGCCACGACCCGATGTGCGTGCACGGCCGCAAGCTGGACCTCCAGCGGCGGAAGGCCCGCGCCAAGCGCAAGGCGGACAAGGCCAAGCGCACGGCCGCCAAGCGCGCCCGGAAGGCAGCCGGCCAGTGACCGCCCCCGAGATGCCCGAGCCCGACTACCCCGAGCAGTACGGCATGGTGTGCCGCTCGCTGGTGATGTGCCGCGAGGTCGTCTACCCCGCCGCTGTGGTCGAGGACACGCCCGCGCTGACGTTCGCCTACCTGTGCCCGAACTGCGGCACCGAGTGGACCGCCTACTTCCCTCAGGAGCCGACCGATGGTTGAGATCAACCCCTACGCGCAGCCGCAGCAGAACACCCCCCGGCCCAGCACCATCGTGGACGTCATTGCGGAAACCAAGCGCATCGTGGACGCCGCCGCACGGTCGAACCCGCTGCGAAACGCGATCATCGACGACGGGGTGGTGCGCTGGCGTGGCAACTACACCGACGCCACCACGGGCGACCGCTCGTACTACGTGCGCATCGGGGAGCTGGACGACGTGGAGCAGGACCCCGTATTGGGCAAGCCCCAGCGGGGGTTCAGCATCCGCCGCGACGACCCCAGCGGCAGCATCGCGTTCCAGGTCGCCGACTGGGATGCGAACTGGCGACCCGGCGGCCCCCTCCGGCAGCGGGTCCGCATGTACGACCGCAACGGCAAGCCCATCTTCGAGGAAGGCTTGAACGGGGGCCTGGCGTGGCCGTGGACGTCCGTGTGCCTGTACTCGATGTCCGACACCACCCGGCCGTACACGATCGCCACCACCACGACCGCGTGGCAGCTCGTGGCGTTCGCGGAGGTGTACGCCCACGGCCCCATCGTCGAGGCTATGGGCCAGATCTTGATGGGCTTGAACTACAGCATGGACCTCCGGCTGAGCGTCGGCGCCTTCCTCACCCCCGGCGGGTCCGAAACCATCCAGACCGGCACCATCGCCTCCGGCACCGGGGCGGGAAGCTGGTATCTGAGCCTCGACACCGCCCAGAGCGCCCTGTGGGCGAACAACCTGGGCCGGTACCGCATCTACGTGGAGGCGCGGCTCACCAACGCCAACGGCAACCCCACCGGACCCGACCTGAACGCGTTCCTCCGTCCGAACTGGAGCGGGATCGCGGCATGACCTCCCCCGACCCGCAGCCCGAGCGCACCGAGTTGGTGCGGGACCTCGACGCACCCGGGTGCCCGATCGTGGCGCGGCGGGTCATCGACACCGAGGTACAGCAACTGCTCGCGGTGATCGCCACGGACACGGACCTGGACGACCTGCTGGGGCTGCTCGCGGACAGTTCACCCCCCGACATGGGGTGACCGCGCGAACGTCGTGACCGGAGGGCGCGACAGGCCCCCACCACACCGAAAGCGCCCTCCGGTCCGCACCTGACCAGCGCCGATGCGGTTTACCCCCGCACTGGCGGGACATGGCAGGCGTGCATTCCGTGTGCATCCGCCAATCCGGCCACTCGTAAACAATTAGCCCAGTTCATTTAAACCGCAGGTCAGAGTGATATGGTGCCCGAATGAAGCTCGTCGCCTACCTCCGCGTGTCCACTGCTAAGCAGCTCGACGGGTTCGGCCTCGACGTCCAGCGCAAGGCCATCCAGGAGTGGTGCGCTGCCAACGGCCACAAGGTCGTGGCGTGGTGCGAGGACCCGGCGGTGTCCGGCGCCAAGGACGCTGTGGACCGGCCCGGCCTGACGGAAGCGCTCCAAAAGCTCCGGCATCCGGGCCTGAGTGGCGCACGGCGCGCTCCGGAAGCCGAGGGCCTTGTGGTGGCCCGGCTGGACCGCCTGGCGCGTGCTCTGACCGTTCAGGAGGCAATCCTGGGCCTGGCGTGGCAGCACGGGGCGCACGTGTTCACGGCCGACACCGGCGAGGTGCTGCGGGACGACCCGGACGACCCGATGCGGACCGCCATGCGCCAGATGGCAGGCGTGTTCGCCGAGCTGGACCGCCGGACGACCGTGAAGCGGCTGCGAGACGGGATCAAGGCCAAGGCCGCGTCCGGACGCAAGGCCACGGGCAGCTACGCCTACGGGTACCGGGGCGAGGGCACGGGCAAGAACCGCGACGCTGTCCGGGTGCCCCAGGAACAGCGCGTCATCCGCCGCATGGTGGAGATGCGGCAGGCGCGCATGTCCTACCCGGAGATAGCCGCACGGCTCCAGGAGGAAGGGTTCCGGCCGCGCAAGGCCGCGCAGTGGTCGGCGATGACCGTGCGGAACATCCTCGTGCGCGAGATGGGGCCAGAGGCCGCCGCGCTGTCAGCCTGAGGTCAGCGCGCGTCCTTGTTCGACGCCCAGCGCCAAGCCACCCGGGCGCCGCGACCGGCCGCCTTGGTGCCGCGCCAGAGCTGCTGGGCCGACCACACGATGACCCGTCCGGCCCGGCTGGGTTCCGGCTCCACGCGGATCGTCGGCTGCTTCACGCCGCTGTAGCGCTCCACGTTGATGACGCTGTTGCGCGGGAACGGTTTGGCCGCTTCCTGGGCGTTGCGGGCCTCGACGATGTGCCGCACGGGCTCCTCATCCCAGGGCGGCGGGCGGACCGTCACACGGAACAGCTTGTAGTCGTCGTTCGCCACGGCCGGACAGTAGCGGTTCACCCCCCGGTAGGGGGTTGGAGGCCCAGCCGGTGCGGGGCGTCGGGGATCTCGGGGGAGGCAGCCCGCACCGGCCGGGGGTCGGCAGCCTGCGAACGACGCAAGCGGAGAAGGCACACCGTGCACGGCATTCCGGCCGGGCCGTCCAGCCACTCCAGGTCCCCCGACCAGAACGCCTCGCCGCAGTAGGCCGTCAGGGTGTCGGGGTACCGGCCGGTGCCGGGGAACAGGTGCACCACACGCCTGGACTCGCCGACCACGCCGGGCAGCGGTCGGCCGATCATCAGCCGCACCGTCATCGGGCGGTCCGCTCGCGGTTCGTCAGGCTCATGATCGTCAGCCTGGCGCCGGAGCGGGCACGGATGTTGCCTGCGTGGCAAACACACGAACGGACTACACGGGCAGACCAGCCCGGTAGGCGAGGCCCCGCAGTTCCCGGCCGACTGCGTCCCGCTTGGCCTTGGCGACCAGCTCCGCCACAACGGACAGCGTGAACGGGTGCCGCCGGACGTGCTCCGGCGAGATCGCCTCGGCCCGGCGCAGCATCATCACGGCGGTGTCCCGCTGACGCGGCAGGCGGGCCAGCGCACGGCCCCTGTCGCGCCAGTACACAGCCTGCCGGGCGCGGACGGTGAGGGCGTCGGGGTTGACGGTCTCGGCGATCCTGGCGGCCTCGGCGTGGTCTCCCGCCTCCAATGCGCCTTGCATCCGCCACACGCCCACGTTGGACGGTCCGAAGCCGAACCCCATGACGTTGGTTTCGCCGGTGCGCTCGGCCAGTTCGGCGGCGTGCTCCAGCGCGGCTGCGCGTTCGGCAGCGTCCTTCTGCGCGGACGCGACCAACGATGACGCCAGCGCGAGAGAGCCGGCCAGTTGCAGATCCTCCGGTGTCACCAGTGGCAGTTCCACGGCGGTGAGGGTCTGCGCGGCGAGGTCGAACGCGCCAGCGGCCAGCAGGCCCATCGACGTCCCGTAGGCCGCGATCGCCAGTGGCGCCGGTTCGTCCAGTTCCTCGGCGGCCTGCCGGGCGAGCGTCGCGGCCTGCCACGCGAGGTCCATCGGGGCGCCGACCATCGCCAGCCACGCCTGGGTGCCCTGCATGTGCGCCAGCGTCAGCAGGTGCAGCACCTCGCGTTCGTGGCGGTGCGCGTTGCGGGTGGTGTGCAGGTCCCGGATCAGCGCGGGCAGCGCGGCGCCGACGGTGTCGGCCTGCGCGTCATTGGTCGCGGCGACGATCCCGGCGACCCGGGCGCGAAGTTGTTCGACCGGCTGGACCTCGCCGCGCGGCTCGTTCAGGCTGACGGCGAGCAGCGCCAGCCGAACCTCCGACAGCGCACGGTCCTCTTCGGCCTCACGCGGGGTGGCGATCGCGGCGCCGGTGATCTCGCTGGGCGCGACCTCCAGCGCGTTCGCCAGCGCCACGATCAGCGACCGGCGGTCCAGGGCGCGTTCGCCGGACTCCAGGCGGGACAGGTACGACGGCGAGATCCCAGCGAGGCCCGCCACCACGGCGAGGGACTTCCCCCGCGCGTGGCGGATCTGCCGGAGCGTGTTCCCGGTCGAGGCCACGGCACCAGGGTAAGCCCCTCGGCCGGGGGGTTTCTGGTGATCGTCAGGGAGCGCAGGTAGCCGGGCTGTCGGGGGGCGGGGTGGCCGACTCGGCGGCGGCGAGGCCGATCACGAACGACACCAGGCATGCGATCGCCGCCCACCCCAGCCACCGCAGGGGCCGGAACTCGCGGCTGTGGTTGACCGTGCTCGGGGACATTGCTCCTCCAGTGGTTGTGCGGACCTCCCGGCGGACGCCGGGGAGTCGGAAAACGGGGTCTGTGCGGGCCTGTGCGGACCGATCCGGGCCGGTCGGCACAAGGTCATCGGGTGATCCCGATCGCGGCTGTCTGGGCAGCTCAGCGCTCGTTTCGGGGCGCTCCACGGCTCCGCACAACCCCGGGGGCGGGTCGCACACCGATGTGCGGACCCTGTGCGGACCTCAGCCGCCGTAGTGGGCCACTACGGCGGCCCGGATGTCGGCGAGGTTCACCACCGCGACGGGGTGCGGTGAGCCATTGATGCGCTGGCGCGGCGGGGTCGGCGCGGGCACGCCCAGTCGGCGGAGCGCCTGCCCGAGATCCTTGGCCTCCCAGCCGATCCGCTCGGCGAGATCGGCCGTCGCCACCACACCGCCCTCGTCGTCGTCGATCGCGTCGACCAGGGCACCCAGCGGCTCCGGCAGGTCGTCGTCCACCACCTCGGCGTCCACGATGTCCACGGACGCGGGAACAGTGGCCGGTTCCATCCGGGCAGCCTCTTCGATGCGGGCCGCCACGTGCGCCGGGAGGTCGCCCACCGCGTGGTCCTCGGCTGCGTCACCGGTCAGAGTTCCGGCGTCCTCGCGCAGCGCCCGGCCGCGCTCACACGCCGCGCGGATGTCCTTGATCGGCAGCAGGTGGGTTTTCACGGTGACGGCCTCGCCCGCGTCGAGGTCGGTTTCGCCGTCCGCACCGCGCAGCAGCCCCACACCCTTGTGGCTGGTGAGCAGCTTGGAGGCGTCCATACCCGCCTTGTAGGTGCCCGCGCCGAGGATGGTTTCGGACGCCTGCCACGTCATGACCTTGAGCGCGAACCGGGTCCCCAACTGCCCGCGTAGCTTGTCCGGGATCACCGCACTGTCCGGCTTCTGCGTCGCCAGCACCAGCGAATACCCGGCGGCGGGTCCGGTCTTGGCGATGAACGTCAGCAGCTCCAGCACCCGCTGGCCCCGCTTCTTGCCCTTGGGGTTGCCGGGGTCCAACGGGGTGTCGTCTTCCAGGTAGTTCTGGATCTCGTCGATGCCGATCACGGTCAGCGGCATCCCGTAGCGAGGGTTGCGGGTGATCTCGGGCGTGACCTTGGATTCCGGGCACACCTCGTCGTCCATGTCGGCCAGCCGAGAGAACCGGTCCTCCACGTCGGCGGCGGCTTCCTCCAGCACCGCGATCAGCCGCACCACCGAATCGGCCCGGGCGTCGCGGATGTACCGGTGCGCCACCAGCTCGTACGGCCGGTGATCCTTGCCGCCCTTGCCGTCGGCGACGATCAACCGCACGTGTGGGTCCAGCGCGGCGGCCGTCAGCGGCAGCCGCATCACGTACGTCTTGCCCATGCGGGGGATCGCGCCGACCAGCAGCGACGTCCACACCACCGGCAGCGCCACCGCCGTCCCACGCGCAGTGGTGCCGAACGGCGGGGGTCGCCACAGGTCCCAGCTCTCCGCCTTGGCGAGCGGCGATTCCACCGGTGGCGCGGCGTACGGGTCGCTGTCGCCCACCCACAGCGCCAGCCGTCCGGCGTGGCCGTCGTCCCCGCGTACCCGCTCCAGGATCAGGCGCGACTCGTCCACGGCGAGGGCGCTTGCGAGGTCTTCCCGGTGCGCCACAGCCTGCGACGCGCGGCGCGACGCGGGCAGGTCCACCACCACGTACCACCCGGAGCCGTCACGCTTGGGCAGCCGGACGAACTGCAACCCGTCGTCCTTGCCGATGACCTTGGCCGCGCGGAACGCCTCGACCAGGTGATCCCCGTCCATCGCCCACGCCAGCGTCCGGGCGCCCACGACCGCCTTGCGGCCCCCGGCGCCGTCCTTGCGGCGTCCGGCGATCGCGAGGGCAGCGGAGGCCGCCCCTCCGGCCAGCAGCACCGGGGCGGACCCAACGGCCAGGCCGACGACACCGGAGCCCAGCCCGAGCACGCCCAGCGTCACCAGCGTGATGATGGCCCGCCGACGCCGCAGGGCCGCGATCTCCAGCCACTTGTCCGCCAGCTTGTCCCCCGCCTTGGCGGCCTCGTAGAAGTCGCTCACCCGGACCCAGCCCCACCATGCACGGACGGCGATCACCAGGCCCCGGCCCACCGCGCGGGGATAGCGCACAGGCGCCAGGGCAAACTGGCCGGCAAGCGCTCCCGCGACCTGGCGCCTGGACTCGGGCGTCTGCCACTGGACCGGCAGCCGGGACCGGGCCGTCTCCGTCAGGCGGCGTGCCTTGGACCGGCGGTACTCCTCTTCGGTCAGCAGCTCCCCCGTCAGCACCTCAGGGGCCAGCTCCACCGCGTTCTGGCTCATCGCGCACCCCCGTCCGTGCCGGTCGAGACAAGGCGCACGGGTTCGTTCAGGGCGGCCAGCAGCCGCTGTGCACGGCCGGTACCGACGCCCAACGCGGTACGGGTCCGACCGACCGACGGAGGCCCGCCAAGCTCGTCGGCGAGGGCGCGCAGCCGCGTCATCAGCTCCGCGTCCGTGTGACCCGCCGGAACGGGACGGGGACGGCGGGGCCGCTGGTCACGACCGGTACGGGCAGGTTCAGGGGCCGGAACCGGCTCCGGCGCGGCCACGGTCGGCGGCACCTCGGCGACGGGTTCCGGTACGGGGACCTCGACCGGCGCCGGTACGGCCGCCGGGACCTCCGGAACGGCGTCGGCGGGACGACCGGTCACCAGTGCCGACAGGTGCGCCACCGCGCCCAGAACGGCGGGCGGAACGGACGCCACAGCCACCACCGCCCACCACGGCGGGAGGATGCCGTACGCGGCAAGCGCGTGATCCGCACCGTTGCCCGCGACGGACAGGACGATCATCGCCAGCGCCAGCGCCCGGGCGAACCGGCGCGCTTCGGCGGGCGTCTCGCCTGACAGCCACAGCCGCGTGGCGACGACGGCGGCAGCGTCGATGCACACCGGCAGCAGCCACGCCAGGCCCGTCGGCGTGCCGCACACGATCGCCAGGTGCCGCAGGGACGCGAACGACAGCACGGCCGCCGCCAGCGCCACCACAGCCAGGCCGCCCCAGTTGATCCAAGCGCGCGTCATCGGGCACCCCCGATCCGGCTGGGGTGGCAACGCGGGCACGGCGTGCACCGGTCGTCGGCGTCCCACACCACGCGGGCGCTCACCGGGTCCGACTCGCGGGCGTCGCACTGGCCGCACACCGGCGGCAGCGGCGAGCGCGCCGTTTCGGGCGCGCGCTCGCGCGCGGGACGGTTCCTGGAAGGGTTATAGGACGGTTCGGGTGTCGTGGTGACACCCCGTTCCCCTGCGGATGACACCCCGTTCGGCGCGGATGACACCCCGTCCAGGTCAGCGGGGTGGCGTGCTGACACCCCGCTCGGGGGGTTATCCACACCCCCCAGCGACAACTGGAGGTCCCATCCCTGCGGGCGCCGGTCGGCCCGCTTGATGTGGGCGGCGACAATCGCGGGGTCGGACGGGGTGATCAGCCCCAGGGCCTCCAGCCGGTCCAGGCTGCGCCGGACGGTGCTCTCACTCAGCCGCGTGTACCGCGTCAGCGTCGCGGCGGACGGGAACGCGTTGCGCCCCCAGGGATCGGCGTGGTTCGCCAAGCCGATCAACACCACGGCGAGGCTGGACGCGTCCTTGCGGCAGGTCGGGATGGGTGCGCGGTTCAGCGCCCAGGAGATCGCCTCGATGCTCACAGGGCAACGCCCCCACCAGGGCAGGGGGTAGTGTCACGCATGGGTCGGACCTCGCTTCCGGCCTAGGCCCCGTGCGTGGTGACGCAACCACCCGCCGGGGCCGACTCGTGTCGAGGTCCGCTTGGCTAGTGCTTAGACGTTGGTGCGAAGCGGAACTCGACCACGTCGCCGTCGGCCATGATGTAGTCCTTGCCTTCCATCCGGACCTTGCCCGCGGAGCGCGCGGCGGCCATCGAGCCGGCTTCGACGAGGTCGTCGTAGGACACGACCTCCGCCTTGATGAAGCCCCGCTCGAAGTCCGTGTGGATGACGCCCGCGGCCTGGGGCGCGGTGGCGCCCTGCGGGATCGTCCACGCGCGGGACTCCTTCGGGCCCGCCGTGAGGTAGGTCTGCAGCCCGAGCGTGTGGAACCCGGCGCGGGCCAGCGCGTGCAGGCCGGGCTCGGTCTGGCCGACCGACTCCAGCAGCTCGCGCACCGACTCCTCGTCGTCGAGTTCGAGCAGCTCGGCCTCGACCTTCGCGTCCAGGAACACGGCGTCGGCGGGGGCGACCAGCTTCGTCAGCTCCTCGCGCTTCGCCTGGTCGGTCAGCACACCCTCGTCCGCGTTGAAGACGTACAGGAACGGCTTCAGGGTGAGCAGGCTCAGCTCACGCAGCAGCGCGGTGTCGACCTCCTTCTGCGCGGAGAACAAAGTCCGTCCGCTGTCGAGGATGTCCTTCGCCTTCTGCGCGGCTTCCAGCGCGGGCCGGTTCTCCTTCTTCGTCCGGGCTTCCTTCTCCAGCCGCGGCAGCGCCTTCTCCAGCGTTTGCAGGTCGGCGAGGATCAGCTCGGTGTTGATCGTCTCGATGTCCGACGACGGGTCCACCCGGCCGTCGACGTGCACCACGTCCGGGTCGTCGAACACGCGGATGACCTGGCAGATCGCGTTGGCTTCACGGATGTTCGCGAGGAACTTGTTGCCGAGGCCGGCGCCCTCGGACGCGCCCTTGACGATGCCTGCGATGTCCACAAAGGACACCGTGGCCGGCACGGTGCGGGCGGAGCTGAACATCTCGGCGAGCTTGTCCAGACGCTCGTCGGGCAGCGGCACGACGCCGACGTTCGGCTCGATCGTGGCGAACGGGTAGTTCGCGGCGAGCACGTCGTTGCGGGTCAGCGCGTTGAACAAGGTCGACTTGCCGACGTTGGGCAGGCCGACGATACCGAGGGTCAGACTCACGGCCCGAAGTCTACGGGGCGGGCCCACCACCCGGCCCGGCCGCCCGTTCACGGCCATGTCGGAATTCCGCCAGTCAGGCGCCTGACCTGCTGGCAGGATCGAACCCATGACAGCGATCGCCGCACCGGCCGAGCAGGCGCTCTGGCGCGACAACGAGCGGTGCTACCGCGCCGTCGCCTCGCGCGACGCCCGCTTCGACGGCCAGTTCATCACGGCCGTGCGCACGACCGGCATCTACTGCCGGCCGTCCTGCCCGGCGCTCACGCCGCGGCAGGAGAACGTGCGGTTCTACCCGACCGCCGCCGCGGCGCAGGCCGCCGGCTTCCGCGCCTGCCGCCGCTGCCTGCCCGACGCCGTGCCCGGCTCACCCGAGTGGAACGTGCGCGCCGACCTGGCCGCACGGGCCATGCGGCTGATCGCCGACGGCGTCGTCGAGCGCGAGGGCGTGCCCGGCCTGGCCCGCCGCCTCGGCTACTCCGAGCGGCAGCTCGGCCGGGTCCTCACCGCCGAACTCGGCGCGGGACCGCTGGCACTGGCCCGCGCGCACCGGGCCCACTCGGCGCGGCTGCTCATCGAGCTGTCCGAGCTGCCGCTGGCCGACGTCGCGTTCGCGGCCGGCTTCGCCAGCGTGCGGCAGTTCAACGACACCATCCGCGAGGTCTTCGCCCGCACCCCGTCGCAGCTGCGCACGGCCGCCGCAGCAGCACGCCGCCGCGCCGGCGCCGCCGAGCCCGAAGCGGGCACGGCCGGGACCAGGCTGTCCCTGCGACTGCCGTTCCGGCCGCCGTTCGACGCCGCCGGGCTCCTCGGCTTCTTCGCCGCCCGGGCCGTGCCCGGTGTGGAGTCCGTCGACGAGCACAGCTACGCCCGCACCCTCCGGCTCCCGCACGGCGCCGCGACGGTGGCGCTGACGCCGCAGGACGGGCACGTGCGCTGCAACCTCCAGCTCGCCGACGTCCGCGACCTCGGCGCGGCCGTCACCCGGGCTCGGCGCCTGCTGGACCTGGACGCGGACCCCGAGGCCGTCGCGCGCGTGCTCGCCGCCGACCCGGCACTGGCCCCGGCGGTCGCCGCGACCCCGGGCATCCGCGTCCCCGGCGCCGCCGACGGCTTCGAGCTGGTGCTGCGCGCCATGCTCGGCCAGCAGGTCTCGGTCGCCGCCGCGCGCACCGCCGCCGGCCGGCTCACCGCCGCGCTCGGCGAGCCGGTCCCGTGGCAGCCCGACCTCCTGCTGTTCCCCACCGCCGAGGCGGTGGCCGAGCGAGGCCACGAGGTCCTCCGCGGCCCGAAGCGCCGGATCGACGCCATCCTCGGCGCCGCCGCCGCACTCGCGTCCGGAGACGTCGACGTGCACGTCGGACGTGACCCCGCCGAGCTGCGAGCCGAACTCCTCGCCCTCACCGGCATCGGCCCGTGGACCGCCGACTACGTGCTGATGCGCGTCCTCGGCGCTCCCGACGTGCTGCTCACCGGCGACCTCGTCCTCCGCAAGGGCGCGGCCGCCCTCGGCATCGCCGACGACATCCCCGCACTCACCGAACGCGCCCAGGCGTGGCGGCCTTGGCGGTCCTACGCCGGCATGTACCTGTGGCGCTCGAGCCAAGCCTGAACCCCGTCAAGGAGAACCGACATGAGCATCGCCCACTGGTCCACGACCGACACCCGGATCGGACCGTTCACCGCCATCGTCGCGAGCGACGGCGCCGTCCTGGCCTCCGGCTGGACCGCCGACCTCGGCGAACTGACTCCCCAGATCTCCCCCTCACTGCGCCCGTCCGAACTCCGCGAGAAGCGCGACCTCGGCGCGGTCAGCACCGCGGTCCGCCGCTACCACGAGGGTGAACTGGACGCGATCGACGACATCCCCGTGCGCCAGCGGTCCGGCGAGTTCCTGCAGCACGCGTGGGAGGTACTGCGCACGGTGCCCGCCGGCAAGCCCGTCACCTACACCGAGTACGCCGCCCTCGCCGGCCGCCCCGCCGCCATCCGCGCCGCAGCGTCGGCCTGCGCCCGCAACGCCGCGGCGCTGTTCGTGCCCTGCCACCGGGTGCTCCGCATCGGTGGCGCGCTGGGCGGCTTCCGCTGGGGCGTGGACGTCAAGCGCTGGCTGCTCGACCACGAAACCCCGTACCGCTCCTGAAGTTCACGCCATCTGCAGCTCCAAACTCGACCCGGTGCGGGACTTGCGCACCCGCAACCGGGTCGGGATCCGCTGCCGCAGCTCCTCCACGTGGGACACTAGGCCGACCACCCGGCCTCCGGCCCGCAACTCGTCGAGGATGTTCATCACTACGTCGAGGGTTTCGGAGTCGAGCGTCCCGAAGCCCTCGTCCACGAACAACGTGTCCAGCAGCGAGCCGCCGGTCTCCGCCGCGACCACGTCGGCCAGCCCGAGGGCCAGCGCGAGTGACGCGAGGAACGACTCCCCGCCGGACAGCGTCTTCGCCGGACGGACCGTGCCGGAGAAGTCGTCCAGCACGTCCAGTCCCAGGCCGCCCCTCGTGCCGTGCGATCCGGCCGCGTCGGAATGCACGAACGAGTAGCGGCCCTGGCTCATCGTCTGCAACCGCGCCGTCGCGGCGATGGCCACCTCTTCCAGCCGGGCCGCCAGCACGTACGACCGCAGCGACATCTTCCGCGCGTTTTGCCCGCGCCCGTTGACCACGTCGGTCAGCGCGTCGAGCTCGGCGAACTCCTCTTCCAGCGGCCGCAGCCGCTCGGTCGCGGCCGCCAGCCGCTCGGCCAGCGTGCCCAGGGCGTCGGCTTGGGCGGTCGCCGACCGCAGCACAGCCACCGCGGCCTCGGCTCGTTCCCGCGCCGCCTGGGCCTTCGCCCTCGCCGACTCGACGTCCACCTCGTCGTCCGGCCCGACCCCGAACAGCTCGGGCTCGTTCAGCGTGGCCCGCGCCGCCGCCTCCGCCGCACCCGCGTCGGCCAGCCGCTTCTCCAGATCACGGACCGTCGCCTCGTCACGCGCGGCAGCCCGCATCTCCTCCACGGTCTCGAAACCGGCTCGCCACAACGCTTCGCGGACCTCGGCGCGCTGACGCTCGAGCTGCTCAGCGGCGCTCGCAGCCGCGGACCGCGCCTCGGCGAGGGCGTCCAGCGCTCGCACGATTCCCGTCAGGTGCGCGCGCCGGGCGGCGACGTCGGGGTGCTCACCGCGCGCCTCCTCCAGGCGCCGGGCGCGTTCGGCGACGCGCTCGGTCAGCGCCCGGTGCTGGGTCTCGGCGGCCGTGGCCGCCTGCAGTTCGGCCGCGCGCTTCTCTTCCAGTTCCCGTTGCTCGGTCTCGGCCGCCTGCACCTGCTTCGCGAGCGGCGCCCGCTGTTTCGCCAGCGCGTCGAGACCCGCGATCTCCCTGCGCAGCAAGGAAAGTTCCGCGGTCAGCTGTGCTCCGTCCCGGCCCCGCAGACGCTCACGCAACGCCGCGAGCTTCGTTTCGGCGTCGTGCTTGGCCGCCTCCGCCGCCTTCCGGCGCCGCTCCGCCTGGCTCTCCGCCTCTTCGGCCGCCTGCTCCTGCTCCGGTGAAACAGCTTCGGGCGCCGCCATGGCCGGAGCCGGGTGGTCAGAGGAACCACACACCGGGCACGGCGAGTCGGACGTCAACCGGGACGCGAGCTCGGCCGCCATCCCGTCGAGCCGCCACCTCCGCAGCTCGAGGAACCGTTCACGCGCCTCCTGGTGCTGGTCGATGGCCTCGCGCGCCGCCGCTCCGGCATCCGCGACGGCGCGCTCGGCCGCGGGCAGGCGTTCCGCATCCCGGACCGCGGCCACTAGTTCGGACTCGCGCTTGCGGACCTCACCGAGCTTCGCCTCGGCGTCGATCGCGACGTCGAGCCGCCCCCGCAGGTCCCGCACGCGCTCCGGGATGCCCGCCAGCTTCTCGCCGAGCACCTGGACGCGGGCCCTGGCCTCGCTCGCGGCCTCGGCATGGCGCTCGATGTCCCGTCGATCGCGCACCTGCTGCTCGGCCTCGGCCACCAGCCCGGCGAGCGCACCGGCCTCCTCGCGCAGCTTCCCGGACAGCTTGCGCAACTCCGCAGTGTCCGCCTGCGCGTCCGTGAAGCCGGTCGCCACGAGGGCGGCTGCCTTCTGCTCCTCGGCGACGCGGGCTTCGTCCAGCTGCGTCGCGCACCGGTCCGCCTGTGCCGCGACACCCACCACTGCCGCCGCGCGCCTCGCCGCCTCGAGCTCGGCGGCCCAGCGCTTCCGGTCCTCTTCCTGCTCCGCCAGTGCCGCGAGCCGCCGGTGCGCCTCCCGGACCCGGCGCACGCGTTCCGCCGCCGACAGCCGCTCGGCCAGCAGCTCGTCAGCCGATTCGCGCGCCGCCCTGGCACGTTTTTCGTCCTCGCGGGCCTGCTCCACACTGGAGCGGATCCGCTCGCCGGTGCGCGCGACCCAGCCCGCGACGTCCTCTTCAGGCACGTCCTCCCCGGCCACCTGGGCGAACCGCGCCGTCCACTCGCGCAGGTCCTGGCGCTGCTGGTCGAGTTCGCGCCGCCGGTCCGCCCGCCGCTCCCGGAACCAGCCCTCGACCTCGGCGAACCGCTTCGTGCCGAAAAGCCGCTCCAGCAGCTTCTCGCGCTCGTCGGTGTCCGCGCGCAGGAAGCGGGCGAACTCGCCCTGCGGCAACAGCACGACCTGGAAGAACTGCTCCGCGCTCATCCCGAGCAGGCGCTGGACCGTGCGGCCGACCTCGTCGATCCGCGTCAGGCCCTCGGGGGGCTGGCCGGCGGGCGGCGGACCGACCCACCGGAGCACCGCCTTCGCCTGCTGCGTTGTCGTTCCCTCGCCACGCCGCTTCGGACGCTGGTACTCGGGGCTGCGCTGCAACCGCAGCCGCTGCCCCTGCACGGTCAGTTCAAGCACGACCTCGGTCGGCTCGTCCGGATCCGCCAGGTCGCAGCGCAGGCGCTTGACCTGACCGCGCGCACCGGGAACCGTGCCGAACAATGCGAACGCCACCGCGTCCAGCAGCGTCGTCTTGCCCGCGCCGGTGTCGCCGTGCAGCAGGAAGAGCCCGTCGGCGCCGAGCGCGTCGAAGTCGACGACCTCGCGGGACCGGTACGGTCCGAAGGCCGCCACCTCCAGCCGGTGAAGTCTCATGCCGCGTCCTCCCTGTCCGCCTTCTCCAGGGCCGTCCGGAGCAGCGCGGCTTCACGCTCGTTCGGCGGCGCGCCACGGCAGTCGTCGAGGAAACCGTGCGCGATCTCCTCGTCCGACCGGCCCCGCACCGCCGCGGCGTACCGCAACGCCGCGGACGTCTTCCCGTTCTCCGGCTGCCACTCCAGGTGCACGGCGTGCGGGAACCGCTCCCGCAGCAACCGCATCGCGTCCACCGGACGGACGGGGTCGGTGAGCGTGACCGACAGGTAGCACTCGGCCAGCTCGTCGTGCGCCGGGTCGGCGAGCAGGTCCGCGAGCCTGCCGGTGATCTTCGCGAGCCGGCGCGGAACCGGCAGCTCGTGCCGCCGCACGCCGGCGAGGCCGGACGCGTCGAGGTCCACGATCCACACAGATTTCCGTTGCTGCGCCTCGGAGAACGAGTAGGCGACCGGGCTGCCCGAGTACCGCAGGTGCTCGGCGAGCGTCTGCGGGCCGTGCAAGTGTCCCAACGCGACGTAGTCAGCGCCGTCGAAGACCGCGCCGGGAACCTGTTCCACACCGCCGATCGCGATGGACCGCTCCGATTCGGTCGGCGCGCCGCCGGTCACGAACGCGTGCGCGAGCACGACCGAGCGGGTTCCCGGCGCGCGATCCGCGAGATCGGCGCGGATGCGGCGCATCGCTTCGGTGAGCACGCCCGTGTGCCCGCGAGCGCCCGTAACGCCGAGCGCGTGCCGCGCCGGTTCCGGCTCCAGGTAAGGGATGCCGTAGAGCGCGACCGGCCCGTGCTCGTCGTCGAGCAGGACCGGGTCGGCGATCCGGTCGATCGTGGTCCGCAGGTGCAGACCGCCCGCGGCGGCGAACTCGCCGAACGCGCCCAGCCGCGGGGCCGAGTCGTGGTTGCCGGAGGTCAGGACGATGTGCGCGCCGGCGTGCCGCAGGCGGCTCAGGGCGCGGTTGGCGACCTGCACCGCCTCGGCGGACGGCACGGCGCGGTCGTAGATGTCGCCCGACACGAGGACGACGTCCACCCCCTCGGCGGCCACCACGTCCGCGAGGTGCGCGAGCACGGCGTCCTGCTCGGCGAGCAGGTCCAGCCCGTGGAAGGTGCGTCCGACGTGCCAGTCGGAGGTGTGCAGGAGTCTCACGTGGCCCAAGTTAGGAGGGGGGTCCGACAGAATCCCGCAGACACACCGCGATGCTTCACCCGAACGTGTGTTCGGAGTGGATCCGCGCGGCCGGGCCCCGTTTTTGTCGGTGCCCTCCGTCATGATGCGGTCACGTTCTCGACGATCAAGAAAGGAGGGCGGCAGTGGCCTCCACCGTGATCAGCACGGCAGCCGTCGCGATCGCTTTGGTCCTGGTCGTGGCGGTCGCCCTGCTGTGGCGGCTCTACGGCGACAGCATGCGCCGCGCGGACGCGGCGGCCCGCCAGGTCGAAGCCGAGCGGTCACGCGTGGATCAGCAGCAGGCCGCGCTGCGCAGGTACGAAGTGGCCTTCGCCTCGATCACCGGCAGGGGCGAGCTGGGCGAGCAGGTACTGGCGGAGACCGCGCGGGCGCTGGGGTTGCGCGAGGGGCTGCACTACACACTGCAGACGGACCTGGGTGGCGGCGGATCGGCCAAACCGGACATGGTGCTGCGGGTCGGTGGCGACCGGGCCGTGCCGGTCGACGCGAAGGCGAGCCTGGCCTGCTGGGCGGAAGCGGTCGAGACCGACGATCCGGACGAGCGGATGGACGCGTTGCGGGTCCACGTCCGCAACCTCCGCTCCCGGGCCGCAGAGCTCGCGGGCAAGGGGTACCAGCGCTGGGCCGACGCGATCTACGGCACGGTGATGTTCGTGCCGTCCGACGCGGCTGTGGTGGCGGCGCTGGACACCGATCCCGAACTGCTGCGCTGGATGCTCGACCGGCGGGTGTTCCTGTGCGGACCGACCGGGTTCGCGGTGGTGGCGTCGGCCGCGCTGTTCGCCGCGAGCGACCGGGCCGTGGTGGACGACATCGAGCGGGTCCGGGCCGGCGCGGCCGCGGCGCACCGGGCGGCGGGCAACGCGGTCGAGGCTCTCAACCTCAGCAGCACCCACCTGCAGCGGTTCCTGTCGGCGCGCCGGCGGGAGATGGAGGCGCTCGAAGGGTTCCGGGCAGCCGTGGCGCCACTGTCGGACGCGGCCGCGAGCCCGACCGAGGTGGCGCCCATCCGAAGGGGGGACGAGATAGCCGCGAGCTAGCGAAAAATTCGCGTTACCGGCACGTTGCCAACACGGCCGGACGAGCCGAAACCCCTGATCACGACGGGTTCCCGCGGGGGCGCGCCAGTGGTCTGAACCGCATCCTCGCCGGGATGGGGAGCCAGTGGGGCCGGCTACAGGTTACGGTGTTGCCTCGTGACCGCCATTCCCGATCGCCGGAGCGATTCCGACGCCGACGACATCCCCGTGCCGTGGGATCAGCGTCCCATCGTCGGTGAACGCCGGGGCATGCCGTGGTGGGGTGCCGTGCTCCTCGCCTTCGGGCTGGCGGTGATCGGCGCGGTCATCGACATGCAGACGCAGAACAAGCTCGGCTGGCTGTTCCAGGGCGCGTACTTCGTCGGCGCGGTGGGCGCGGTGTGCGGTGTCCAACGGCGCAGTCTGTTCGGGCCGATGGTGCAGCCCCCGCTGATTCTGGGGATCACCGTGCCCGGGGTCGTGCTGCTGGTCTCCGGGTTGCCGGACAACAGCGACATGCTGACGAAGGTGCTGGCGGTCGGCACGCCGCTGATCAACGGTTTCCCGACGATGGCGATCACGACCGGCTGCACCCTGGTGCTGGGCATCGTCCGGATCTACCGCGAGCGCGACCCGAACGCGAAGCCGAAAGCCGGCGACGGCAAGCGGCCCACGGACCCGAAGCGTCCCGGCGGGGAGGCTCGTGGCGGTGCGCCGCGGGGTGACGCGCCGCGTCGGCGTCGTCCGGCGGAGGACCGTGCCGGCTCGGAGGACCGTCCGGGCGGTGACGGCGCTGCCGCGGGTGCGGTCGCGGCCGGGCGTGGTGTGGCGGGGCGACGTCCCGGGCGCCGCCCGGTCGACGACGACCCGCGTCGCGCCGCGGACGACGCGCCTCGGCGCGGTCGGCGCGGTGCGGACGGTGGCGCGCGACGTCCGGCGGAGGACGACCCGCGCCGGGACCCCGGCCTCCGGGACGACCCGCGCCGTGAGGCCCGCGGCGGCAAGACGCCGCCTCCGGGACGGCGCCCGCGGCAGCGCGGTGTGCCGCCGGAGGAAGCCGACCGCCGCGGCGGCGAACCACGCACCGGCGGCCCGGCTGCCGACCGCCCCCGCCGGGTCCCGCCACGAGGCGGCGACCCACGTCTGGACCCGCGCCGAGCCTCCGAAGGCCGCCGCGGAAACCCCCCACGCCGCCGCCCCTGGAACGACGACGCCTGAGCGGGCGGTCTGCCGGCTCAGGAACGACGACGCCGGAGAATGCGGTCTGTCTGCTGAGGCAGCGGGCCGGGCTCAAGACACGACCACTCGTGAAACCGGAGCGCGCGGGCTAAAGCAAGGAACCGGGCTACGGAGACGGCACCTGAAATCGGAGCGCGCGGCTGGCGGCTGCGGCAGCGCGCCGGGCTCCAGACCCGAGACCGCAATCGGCCGACTGACCCAGGGGGCCGGGCTCCTGCGAAGCGCCAGATCACGGCGTGCTGACGTTGAGGCGACCGCGCCGGGCTCCGGTAGGACGAGCGCCTGGGCCGTGGAGCCGACGGACGTCGAGGCTGCAGCGGGGACAAGCGTGGGCTGCAGCGGGACTAGCGCGGACTTCAGCGGGATTGGCGTCGGGGCTGTGAAACCGGTGCCGCAGCGCTGTGAAGTCAGTCCGGAGCAACCGGTGCGCAGAGTTCGGCCAGACGCAGCGCGCCGAGCTGGGCAGGGACCTAGCCGCCTTCAACAACCTCGGCGGTTCAGGGTTGCGGGCGCGGGGCAAGAGGCAGTTCCAGGACAGGGCTTGTCCCGGAACCGACCAACCGCCGCCCGCCGAATCCGACCGACACCACCGGCCGGCGTGGTCAGACGCTTCGCAGCTCTCGGGGGAGCGCGAAGGCGATCTTCTCGTTCGCGGTCGTCACTTCCTGCACCTCGCCCCAGCCGCGCTCGGACAGCCACGCCAGCAGGTCCATCACCAGCACGTCCGGCACCGACGCGCCACTCGTCACGCCGACCGTCGTCACGCCTTCCAGCCACTTCTCGTCGACCTCGCGGGCGAAGTCGATCAGGTGCGCGTCCCTGGCGCCGGCCTGCTTCGCGACCTCCACGAGCCGCTGGGAGTTCGACGAGTTCTTCGACCCGACCACCAGCACGAGGTCGCACTCCGCCGCCATCGCCTTCACCGCGGTCTGCCGGTTGGACGTCGCATAACAAATGTCGTCGCTGGGCGGGTCCGCCAGGTTCGGGAAGCGGCCCTTCAGCTGGTCGACGCGCTCCATCGTCTCGTCGACGCTCAGCGTGGTCTGCGACAGCCACACGACCTTCGACGGGTCCCGCACCTCGACCTTCGCCGCGTCCTCGGCCGTGTCCACCAGCTGCACGTGCGTCGGCGCCTCGCCGACGGTGCCCTCGACCTCCTCGTGGCCCTCGTGGCCGATCAGCAGGATGTCGTAGTCCTCACGCGCGAACCGGTTGACCTCTTTGTGCACCTTCGTCACCAGCGGGCACGTCGCGTCGATGGTGCGCAGGTTGCGCTCCTCCGCCTCCGCGCGCACGGCCGGCGACACCCCGTGCGCCGAGAACACGACGAGCTCGCCCTCGGGCACCTCCGACGTCTCCTCGACGAAGATGACCCCGCGCTCCCGCAGCGACTCGACCACGTGCCGGTTGTGCACGATCTCCTTGCGCACGTACACCGGCGGCCCGTACAGCTCCAGGGCCTTCTCCACGGCGACCACGGCGCGGTCGACGCCGGCGCAGTAGCCACGCGGCTTGGCCAGCAACACACGCTTGACGGGCTCGGAGACAGCAGTCATACGTCCAGGGTACGGGCCGCCCGGCAGGCGAACCCCGCCCCCACCGGGCACCCCTCGCCCGAATTGTGTGCATCCCGTCACGTCGCCACGCCGCGCCGGTTGGGCTGAACCGTCAAGGTGCGGCACGCTGTACCCATGAAGCCACTCCCGCTTCCCCTCCGCGTCGCGGCGGGCCTGGCCGTCACCGCCGCCGAACGCGCCCGCGACCTGCCGAAGACCCTGCTCGGCCTGCCCGTCACGGTGATCTCCGGCGTGCTCCAGTTCTCCATGCGGATGCAGCAGCACGTCACCGAGCTGGCCATCCGCGGCGACGACGCCCTCGCCTCGCTGCGCCCCGTCGAGGACGCCCCGAGCTGGGCCACCTTCGACGAGGACCTGCCCGCCGACCAGCCGACCGAACAGCCGCGCGCCGACCGCAACGGCCACCGCCCGGACGCGGTGCTCGCCGACGTCGGCGACAGCCCCTGGGAACAGGAGGAACGCGCGCTGGGCGAGGAGCACGTCGAGGGCGAGTTCGACAGCCCGGCCGGCACCGGCGAAGGTCCGCTCGGCCTGTCCAACTACGACGAGCTCACCCTGCCGCAGCTGCGCGCCCGCCTGCGCCGCTTCTCCCTCGAAGAGCTCGAAGAGCTGCTGGAGTACGAGCGCGCCCACGAGAACCGCGCGCAGTTCGTCGGCATGCTGGCCCGCCGCATCACCAACGTGCAGCGCGCCAACGCCACCGGGGACACCGAGGCGGAGTGAGCGCCGAACCCACCTCCGCGGAGAACCCGTGGCCGGTCCGCACCGTCGCGCGCAAGATCGCCGAGTGGATCAACCGGCTCGGCTCGGTCTGGGTCGAGGGCCAGGTCACCCAGATCAACGCCCGCCCCGGCACCCAGACCGCGTTCCTCACCCTGCGCGACCCGGCCGCCGACGTCTCCATGACCGTCACCTGCCCGACCGGCCTGCTGCGCGGCATCGAACCGCCGCTGCGGGACGGCGCCAGCGTCGTCGTCTACGCCAAACCGACGTTCTACCTGGGCCGCGGCACGATCTCGCTGCGCGCGACCGAGATCCGCGCGGTCGGCATCGGTGAGCTGCTCGCCCGCATCGAACGGCTGCGCCGCCTCCTCGCCGCCGAGGGCCTGTTCGCCAAGGAACGCAAGCGCCGCCTCCCGTTCCTGCCCAAGGGCATCGGCCTGATCACCGGCCGCGCGTCGGCCGCCGAACGGGACGTGCTGGTCAACGCGCACGCCCGGTGGCCGGCCGCGCCGTTCCAGGTGGTCAACACCGCCGTGCAGGGCGTGCAGGCGGTGCCGCAGATCGTCAAGGCGCTGAAGATGCTCGACGCCGACCCGTCCGTCGAGGTCATCGTCATCGCGCGGGGTGGCGGCAGCGTCGAGGACCTGCTGCCGTTCTCCGACGAAACCCTGTGCCGAGCGGTCGCCGCCGCGCGGACCCCGGTGGTCAGCGCGATCGGCCACGAACCGGACACGCCGCTGCTCGACCACGTCGCCGACGTGCGCTGCTCGACCCCGACCGACGCGGGCAAGCGCGTCGTGCCGGACGTCAAGGAGGAGACCGAGCGGGTCCGGCAGATGCGCGACCGGGCCCGCCGCGCGCTGCACGGCTGGGTGGACACCCAGTGCCGCCTGCTCGACCAGCTGCGCAGCCGCCCCGTGCTGGCCGATCCGCTCGGCCCGATCAACCGGCGCGCCGACGAGGTCGAGCTGCACCGGGAACGCGGCCGCCGCGCGGTGCTCAACCTGGTCTCGCACGAGCAGGCCGCCATCTCCGGCGCGCGCGGCAAGCTGACCGCGCTCGGACCGGCCGCGACCCTCGAACGCGGGTACGCGGTCGTGCAATACCGGGACGACGCAGGCAACCTCCAGGTGCTCCGGCACATCTCTGAAGTAGCGGACGGAACTCCGCTGCGCGTGCGCGTCGTCGACGGAGCGGTGCACGCGGTCGCGAAATCCACCGAACCAGGGGAGTAGGAAGTGCTGCGTTCCGCTCGGGCGACGTTCCTCCCGCTCACCACGGACGCCGCGGCCCGGGCCGGGGCGCAGGCCGTTCTCGACCGGGCGGGCGCCGCCGAGGCCGCGGCAGGCGCCTGCTGGGCGTCGCTGCTGGCCGGGTGCGCCGTGCCGGGCCGCTGGGACCTGGACGCGCGCCTGCGTCAGCTGTCGGAAGCGACCTCGGCCTTCGTGGGCGTGAAGTGGTGGTTCAACGAGGGCGCGCCGCACCGCAGGCGGGTCGCGCAGGCGCAGGGGTCGATCGAACTGGCGATCACCGAGGGTGACGGCCAGGAGTTCGCCACGGCCTTCGCCGGTTACGACCACGCGATGGCGAGCGCGGTAGTGTGCGCTCGTCGACCCGCGAGGAGCACAACCCGGTGACCGAAGAACTCGGCTATGAACAGGCCCGCGACCAGCTGATCGAGGTCGTCCGCGAGCTGGAGGCGGGCGGTTTGTCCCTGGAGCAGTCGCTGGCGCTGTGGGAGAAGGGCGAGCACCTCGCCAAGCTGTGCGAGCGTCACCTGGAAGGCGCGCGCGAGCGGATCGAGGACGCGCTCAAGTCCGTCGAGGACGAAACCAGCGACGAAGGGTGACATTCGCCATCACGACGCTGCCCTGCGAGCCCGCGCGAGTCTGAGAGAATCGTTACCCGCGCCAGCACGACCCTGGAGGGCAGCAATGACCAGCGGCACCCAGTCCCCGAGCTCGACCAGACGCAAAGAAGCGCCGGATCGCAACCTCGCGATGGAACTGGTGCGCGTCACCGAGGCAGCCGCCATGGCGGCGGGCCGCTGGGTCGGCAAGGGCGACAAGAACGCGGGCGACGGCGCGGCCGTCGACGCGATGCGCCAGCTCATTTCGACCGTGTCGATGCGCGGTGTGGTCGTCATCGGCGAGGGCGAGAAGGACGAAGCCCCGATGCTCTACAACGGCGAAGAGGTGGGCAACGGGGACGGCCCGGCCTGCGACGTCGCCGTGGACCCGATCGACGGCACGACCCTGATGTCCAAGGGCATGCCGAACGCGCTGGCGGTGCTCGCGGTCGCCGAGCGGGGCGCGATGTTCGACCCGTCGGCGGTCTTCTACATGGAGAAGCTGGCCGTCGGCCCCGAGGCCGCGGGCGTGGTGGACCTGTCCGCGCCGGTCGCGGAGAACATCCGCCGGGTCGCGAAGGCCAAGCACACCGAGGTCTCCGACGTGACGGTGTGCATCCTGGACCGCCCGCGGCACGAGCAGCTGGTCAAGGAGGTCCGCGAGGCGGGCGCCCGGATCCGGTTCATCTCCGACGGTGACGTGGCGGGCGCGATCGCCGCGGCCCGCCCGACCACCGGTGTCGACATGCTGTTCGGCATCGGCGGCACGCCGGAGGGCATCATCACCGCCTGCGCGATGAAGTGCCTCGGCGGCGAGCTGCAGGGCCGGTTGTGGCCGAAGGACGACGCCGAGCGCGAGAAGGCGATCGGCGCCGGGCACGACCTGGACCGCGTGCTCACCACCGACGACCTGGTGCGCGGCGACAACGTGTTCTTCTGCGCGACCGGCGTCACCGACGGCGACCTGCTGCGCGGCGTGCACTACCGCTCCGGCGGCGCGACGACCCAGTCGATCGTGATGCGCTCCAAGTCCGGCACGGTGCGGCTGATCGACGGCTACCACCGCCTGACCAAGCTCCGCGCGTACTCCTCCGTCGACTTCGACGGTGTCCTGACCGATGCCCCCGACGACGATGTGGTGCCACCGCTGCCGTGAAACGCCTCCTGCTGATCGCCGCCGCCTGCCTGCTCGCCGTCACCGGGGTGGTGCAGTCGGCGGCGGCCCGGCCGGACCTGGTCGGCGGCGTGTCCGCCGACCAGACCTACTCCTTCGTCGCGTCGCTGCAGACGACCGCGGGGAGACACTTCTGCGGTGCGTCCCTGATCTCGCCGCAGTGGCTGCTGACCGCGGCGCACTGCGTCCACGACCAGCCCGCGGGCACCTTCACCGCACGGATCGGCAGCAACGACCGCACGCAGGGCGGTGAGGTCGCGAAGCCGGACCGGGTCATCACCCACCCGAACTACAACCCGAGCGGGCCGGGCGGGGACATCGCCCTGGTCCACCTGGCCGCCCCGGTGCAGGCCGCGCCGGTCGGGCTCGGCACGTCGGCCGCGGTGGGCACGTCGGTGCGGCTGCTGGGCTGGGGCCAGCTCTGCCCGACTCCGGGTTGCGGCGCCGCGCCGATCGACCTCCAGCAGCTGGACACGACGCTGGTCGACGCGGCCCGCTGCGCGGCCATCGATCCGGCGACCGAGCTGTGCACCGATTCGCCCGGTGGCACGGCCGGCGCCTGCTACGGCGATTCGGGTGGCCCGGAGCTGGTCCGGGCCGGTGACCGGTGGCTGCTGCTGGGCCTGACCAGCCGTTCCGGCAACAACGATCCGGCCTGCACGACCGCGCCGTCGATCTACACCTCGGCGCTGGCGTACACGCAGTGGATCACCGAGCAGACCGCGCCACCGCCTCCCGCGCCCAGCCCAACGCCGACCCCGGCGCCCAGCCCCACGCCAACCCCGACTCCCACGCCGTCCCCCTCCCCCAGCCCGACGACGACCTCCACACCACCGCCGCCCGCCTGACTCACAGGTTGCTGGAGTGCCCCGGGAACAGGTGCGCGTCCGGGTCGAGGGTGACGGCGATGTTGTTGATCGCGGTCGCGGCCTCGCCGAACCCGGTGGCGATCAGCTTGACCTTGCCCGGATAAGCGGCCACGTCACCCGCCGCGAAGACCCGTTCCACGCCGGTCGCCATGGTCGAGTCGACCCGGATGGCGCGCTGGTGGATGTCCAGCCCCCAGTTCTCGATGGGCCCGAGGTCGGCGGTGAACCCGAGCGCGGCCACCACCGCCTGCGCGGGCAGCACCACCGGCTCCTCGCCCTTGACCTGCACCTCGACCTCGGCGAGCGCGCCGTCCGGCCCCTCGCGCAGGGCGGTGACCTCGGCGTCGGTGATGATCCGCACCCCCAGTTCACGGGCCTGGTTGACGATCGACTCCGCGGCCCGGAACCTGGCGCGGCGGTGCACCAGCGTGACGCTCGACGCGAGCGGGTGCAGCGCCAGCACCCAGTCGAACGCCGAGTCGCCGCCGCCGACGACCACGACGTCCTGCCCCGCGTGCGCGTCCAGCGAGGGCACGAAGTGGACCATCCCCCGGCCGAGCCAGCCGTCCCCGGCAGGTAACGGCCGCGGCGTGAACTCGCCGATGCCCGCGGTGATCAGCACGGCCCTCGCGTGCACGACCTCTCCGCCGTCCAGCACCACGTCCAGACCGTCGTCACCGCGGCGCAGCTCCTCGGCCTTGCGCCCGAGCAGGTAGGCCGGGTTCCACGGCGCGGCCTGTTCGACCAGCCCCTTGACCAGGTCGCGGCCGCGCACGGCGGGGAACCCGCCGACGTCGTAGATCAGCTTCTCCGGGTACATCGCGGTGACCTGCCCGCCGGCTTCCGGCAGCGAGTCGACGACCGCCGTCGACAACCCGCGGAACCCGGCGTAGTACGCGGCGAACAGGCCGGTCGGGCCCGCGCCGACGATCAGGACGTCCACTGACAGAGCCATGGGCCGCCGCCCTTCCGCCGTGATCCAAGTCACCACCGATCTAACCATTCCGGGTGCGCAAACACACGGAGCGAGCGCCCGGCGGAAGGGCCAGACTCGGGTTATGGCTGAACCTGAATACCGGATCGAACACGACACGATGGGCGAGGTGAAGGTGCCCGTCGACGCGCTGTACCGGGCGCAGACCCAGCGCGCCGTCGAGAACTTCCCGATCTCCGGCCGGGGCCTCGAGCGCGCCCAGATCCGCGCGCTCGGCCTGCTGAAAGCCGCGGCGGCGCGGGTCAACGCCCGGTTCGGCGTGCTGGAGGGCGACCTGGCGAACGCGATCGCGGCGGCGGCCGACGAGGTGGCCGAGGGCAGGCACGACGCGCACTTCCCCATCGACGTGTTCCAGACCGGGTCCGGGACCTCGTCGAACATGAACGCCAACGAGGTCATCGCGACCCTGGCGAGCCGCGCGCTGGGCAGCGACGTGCACCCGAACGACCACGTCAACGCCTCGCAGTCGTCGAACGACACGTTCCCGACGACGATCCACATCGCCGCCACCGAAGCGGTGCTGACCGACGTGATCCCGGCGTTGCAGCACCTCGCCGAGACCATCGAGGGCCGCGCCGCGGAGTGGCAGGACATCGTCAAGTCCGGCCGCACCCACCTGATGGACGCCGTGCCGATCACGCTGGGCCAGGAGGCCGGGGCGTGGGCGGCGCAGGTCCGGTTCGGCATCGAGCGACTGGAGTCCGGCCTGGGCAGGCTGGGCGAGCTGCCCATCGGCGGCACCGCGGTCGGGTCCGGCCTGAACGCGCCGGAGGGCTTCGGCGCCGCGGTGGCGGAGGAGCTGGCGAAGGTGACCGGCCTGCCGCTGACCGAGGCACGCAACCACTTCGAGGCGCAGGCCAGCCAGGACAGCGTGGTCGAGACCTCCGGGCACCTGCGCACGGTCGCCGTGTCACTGGCCAAGATCGCCAACGACCTGCGGTGGCTCGGCTCCGGTCCGCGCACCGGCCTGGCCGAGCTGCAGCTGCCGGACCTGCAGCCGGGTTCGTCGATCATGCCGGGCAAGGTCAACCCGGTGATCCCGGAGGCGACGCTGCAGGTGGTCGCGCAGGTGATCGGCAACGACGCGGCGGTGGCCTACGCCGGTTCGCAGGGCAACTTCCAGCTCAACGTGAACCTGCCGGTGATCGCGCGCAACGTGCTGGAGTCGGCGCGCCTGCTGGCCGCGGTGTCCCGCCTGCTGGCCGACAAGGTGATCGCCGGGATCACCGTCAACGAGGAGCGCACCAAGGCCTACGCCGAGGGCTCGCCGTCGATCGTGACGCCGCTGAACAAGTACATCGGCTACGAAGAGGCGGCCGCGGTCGCGAAGCAGGCGCTCAAGGAGCTGAAGACGATCCGCGAGGTGGTCGTCGAGCGCGGCTACATCGAGCAGGGCAAGCTCACCGAGGCCCAGCTCGACGAGGCCCTCGACGTGCTCCGGATGGCGCGCGGCGGCAAGTGATCGGGTGGAGGCCACCCCCGCCGCGGGTGGCCTCCACCAGGGATCAGCGCCGGCGCAGCGACTTGTCCGTGAGCGCGGGCGGCGTGTAGTCCGGGTCGACGGGGTTGAGGTCGACGCCCGGCGGGACGATCTCGTCGATCCGGTCCAGCACGTCGTCGTCGAGCACGAGGTCCGCGCCTGCCAGCAGGTCGGCGAGCTGCTCCGGCGTGCGCGGGCCGATGATCGCCGAGGTGACCGCCGGGTGCGACCGCACGAACGCGAGCGCCAGGTGCGTGAGCGGGCGGCCCAGGTCGGCGGCGACCTTCTTCAGCTCGTTGGTGGCCGCCAGCTTCGCCGCGTTCCCGGGCAGGGCCGGGTCGAACTTGTGGTTCTGCAACGCGACCCGGCCGGCCTGCAAGTCCACATCGGACGGTGTGGAGTACCGACCGGACAGCCAGCCCGCGGACAGCGGTCCCCAGGTCAGCACCCCCATGCCGTAGCGCTGCGCGGTCGGCAGGACGTGCGCCTCGATGCCCCGGTTGAGGATCGAGTACGGCGGCTGCTCGGTGCGGAACCGCACGTGCCCGCGCCGCTCCGCGACCCACTGCGCCTCGACGATCTGCTCGGGCGGGAAGACCGACGACCCGATCGCGCGCACCTTGCCCGCCCGCACGAAGTCCGAGAGCGCCGACAGGGTCTCGTCGATGTCGGTGTTGGGGTCGGGGCGGTGCACCTGGTAGAGGTCGACGTGGTCGACGCCGAGCCGGCGCAGGCTGTCGTCCAGCGCCCGGGTCAGCCAGCGGCGGGAGCTGCTGCCGGGCCTGTTCAGGCCGTAGAAGTGCCCCTTGGTCGCGAGGACGACGTCGTCGCGGCGCCCCTTGAGCGCCTTGCCGACGATCACCTCGCTCTCGCCGTCGGAGTACATGTCGGCGGTGTCGACGAAGTTGATGCCCGCGTCGAGCGCCGTGTGGATCATGCGGACCGACTCGTCGTGGTCGCGGTTGCCCCACGCGCCGAACATCATCGCGCCCAGCGTGTACTCGCTGACCTCGATACCGGTGCCGCCGAGAATCCGTCGTCGCATTTCGAGTTCCTCCTCTGGTGTGTGGTGTCCAAGTTCGCCGCGGACGAGGAGGGGGACCAGGCAACGCTCGACCTGGGTCTGGCAGTACCAGGCAACGGGTGCGCGGATCCGGATACTGGAGGCGTGGACGGAGCTGATTTCGGAGCGTTCCTCAAGGCCCGCCGCGCTGCGCTGGACCCGCGCGACGTGGGACTGCCGCAGGGGGTGACGCGGCGACGGGTCGCCGGGCTGCGCCGCGAGGAACTGGCGCAGCTGGCCGGGATCAGCGTCGACTACCTGACCCGCCTGGAGCAGGGCCGCGCGCGGAACGTGTCGGACGAGGTGCTCGATTCACTCGCCAGGGCGTTGCGCCTCACCCCGGACGAGTGCGCCTACCTGCACAACCTCGCGTCGCCGCGGCTCAAGCGAGCCGGGCGGTGCCCCGTGCAGCAGGTGCGGCCGGCGGTGCAGCAACTGCTCGACGCCATGTCGGTGCCTGCCTTCGTCTTCGGCCGCTACCTCGACGTGCTGGCGTGGAACCCGATGGGCGGCGCGATCGCGTTCGACTTCGGCTCGCTGCCGCCGCAGGAGCGCAACCTGCCGAAGCTGTTCTTCCTCGGCGAGGACGAGGCACGCGCCCTGCACCCCGAGTTCGACCAGGTCTGCGAGGAGCTGGTGGCGAACCTGCGTGCCGAGGCCGGCCGGTGCCCCGGCGATCCGCGCCTGGCCCAGCTGATCGGCGAGCTGTCACTGGGCAGCGACCTGTTCCGCCACCTGTGGGCCGGGCACCACGTGCGGGAGAAGGCACACGGCCACAAGCGGATCCACAACCCGCTGGTCGGCGAGCTGCACCTGCGGTACGAAACGCTGCGCCTGCCGGACGAACCGGACCAGGCGATCGTCACCTACACCGCCGAACCAGGCTCGGAGTCCGAGCGCGCGCTGGGCCTGTTGGCCAGCTGGATCGCCACCGACGACATCGATCAGGCCACGTTGCGCCGCGCGGCGGGCGGCTGATACTTCCGGGACTGCGCCGACGGCTCGGCGAGGTCCCGGCCGGTCTCGCCGGTGCTGGTGCGGCTCGCCGGTTCGGCACCGGCCCGGTTGCCCGGCCACGGCCGCCGGCCGTCGCGGCGCGCCACCAGCACCGCGCAGAACAGGCCGAACAGCAGCGGCAGGTGGCTGGCCAGCCGTTCCCAGCCGACCCGGCCGGCGACCAGGTCCAGCACGGACAACCCGACGAGCACCGCGGCGAAGCTGAGCAGGACCGGCAGCTGGCTGCGTGCCTGCCGCGGCTTCGCGGCCGCCCACAGCAGGGCGATCGCGATGGCGAAGTTGAACGCCGCGGCCTCGTGTTCGAGGTGCGATCCCGGCTGAACGGCCATCCCGTCGGCCATCCGCTGGGGCACGAACAACAGCGACACCACGATGGACAACTGGGCGATCGCGGTGAGGACCAGCGCCAGCCGCGGCCAGTCGAGCCGCACCGGCCGGGCGGTCGCGGGCGCGTGGGCGAGCACTCGCGCCGACACGTCCGGCGACGCGGCGGCCGGCTCGAGGCGCACCAGGCGCGTCACCGCCGCCGCCTCGTCCTGCCAGGTCAGACAGGCCGCGCAGCGCGAGACGTGCTCGTCGAGCGCCACCGGATCCACCCCGGGGTCCTCGCCGTCGAGATTGGCGGAGATCGCCTCGCGCGCGGTTGCACAGTCCATATTTGCATTGTCGTCCGCGCGCACTGGATGGTTCCCCTCACCGCTCCGGATTCTGGGACCGGTTGGGATTTCACAGACCTGTGATGTTTCCTTGACGCCGGATGCCGCGGAGGCCATAAGGTCATCGGTCAGGGCCCGCACCGTCAGGCCGCACTGGGAGGAACGCGAACGTGGACGACGACGAGATCACCCGGGACGCCTTCCTGGCGGCGCGCGGCGATCGGGTGGCCGCCGAGCGCTTCGTGTCCGCCACCCAACGGCAGCTGCACCGCCTGCTGACCTACCTGTCCAACCCCGGCGTCGCCGAGGACCTGGTGCAGGAGACCTACCTGCGCGCCTTCGCCGCCCTGCCGTCGTTCGCAGGCCGGTCGCCCGCCCGGATGTGGCTGCTGTCGATCGCCAAGCGCGTCGCCGCCGACCACCTGCGCGGCACCCGCCGCCGCCCGCAGACCAGCCAGGTCGACGACTGGGTGGCCACCGCGGAGCAGAGCGGCGCCCAGACGCCGGACCACGGCCGGCTCGTCGTGCTGCGCAAGCTGATCGCCGAGCTGGAGCCGGAGCGCCGCGAGGCGTTCGTGCTCACGCAGGTGATCGGGTTGTCCTACGCCGACGCGGCGGAGGTGTGCGACTGCGCGGTCGGCACCATCCGGTCCCGCGTGTTCCGGGCCCGCGAGGACCTGACCGCCGCGCTCAGCTCGAACGGGCGGGCGGCCTCACTCGGCTGAGCTCCACCGGTGCTCGACCCTGGCGAGCCGCCAGTACGCGATCGCGGCCGCCCACACCACCACGAACAACCCGACGACGATGTAGCCGACGCTGTCGAGGTCGATGTCCGCGATCCAGTCGATCAGCGCGCCCGACCAGCCCAGGTCGTCCCTGGCCACACCGACCAGCTCGATCGTGCCGATGACCAGCGCCACCGCGACGGACAGGCCGGTGATCGTGAGGTTGTAGTAGATCTTGCGGACCGGGTTGGCGAACGCCCAGTCGTAGGCGAAGTTCATGAACGTGCCGTCGAGCGTGTCGAACAGGCTCATGCCGGCGGCGAACAGCAGCGGCAGGCACAGGATCGCGTACCAGGGCAGGCCCGCCGCCGCGCCGGACCCGGCCAGTGCCAGGAGCAGCACCTCGGTCGCGGTGTCGAATCCGACGCCGAACAGCAGCCCGACCAGGTACATCTGGCCCGGGCGGCGGATCGAGCGGGTGAGCCTGCCGAGGAAGCGGTTGACGAACCCGCGCGAGTCGAGCCGCGCCTCCAGCTCGGCCTCGTCGAAGCGGCCGCGGCGCAGCTCGCGCCACACCTTCCAGATGCCGATCAACGCGACCAGGTTCAGGATGCCGATCAGGTACAGGAACCCGCCGGACGCTCCGGTGGAGATCACGCCGAGCACCTTGTGCGCGGAGGAGCCGTCCTCGGTCCAGCTCAGGATGCCCTTCGCGCCGATCGCGACGAGCACCGCCAGCACGACGACCACGGTGGAGTGCCCGAGCGCGAACCAGAACCCGACCGAGACCGGGCGCTGCCCCTCGGCCATCAGCTTGCGGGTGGTGTTGTCGATCGCGGCGATGTGGTCGGCGTCGAACGCGTGCCGCATGCCGAGCGTGTACGCCGTGAGTCCCAGCCCGAAGCCGAACACCTGCGCGCCGACGGCGTAGTGCCCGGGCACCACGAGCAACGCGAGAATCCCGAACGCGACCGCGTGCAACACGACGATCGCCAGCAGCAACAGACCCGTGCGGTAGGTGTCCTGCCTGCGCCAGGACATGGTGGGTGAAGTCCCCATGGAGACCGCCTTCCAGCACCTCGTGGATGGTCCAACGTGCCGTGGCCGGTCTCCTGGCTTCGGATCGACATCCGCGGCCCGCCTTCCCGGACTCGCGTCCAGTGGCTGTCCCGGGCCGGGACTTCCCGTTCACAGTGGCGAGGGCCGCGCCGGTTTCACACCGGACTTCCCGAGCACCACGGCCCGCTCACGGTACGTTTCGGCCTCGCGGCGGGGCAAGAGCCATCCCGGTGACCGGCGCCCTACCGCCGGGACGCCGAGTTGTGCTGCGCCGCCGTCGCTTCGTCCACCAGCGACTTCGCGACGCGTTTGGCCGTGGCGACCGCCGTCGGCGCGACCTCCAGCGACGCCGCGACCGTCGCGCCCTCGACCAGGACGAGCAGCGCCTCCGCCAGCCGTGCCGGGTTCCGCGCGCCCGCGTCCACGGCCAGATCCCGCAGGTAGCCCAGCAACCACTGCTTCGACGCCGCGATCACCTGCCGGCCGGGGTGGTCGGCCGACGGCAGTTCGGCGTGCGCGTTGACGAACGCGCAGCCGCGCGTGTTCTCGGTGTCAAGCCAGTCTGCGAGCGCGTCGAACACCCTGAGCAGCTTCTGGGCCGGAGTCGTCCGGGAGCCGGCGAAGGAGCGCACCCGCTCCCGCCACCGCTCGTCCCGGCGGCGCAGGTAGAGCGCGACCAGGTCGGCCTTGGAGCCGAACCGGTCGTACAGGGTCTTCTTGGTGACCCCGGCCTCGGCGGCGATCGTGTCCACACCGACCGCGTGGATCCCGTTGTCGTAGAACAGTTTCCCGGCGACCGTGAGGATCCGTTCGGCGGCCGGGGTCAGCGGCTTGTCCGTCTCCACGACTTGACAGTACACCGACCGGTATAGCTACCGTGGACTATACAGACCGGTATACCTGCGCGGGAGGGTGCATGCGGGGGAACGTCGTCGCCGGAAGCGGTTTCGTCCTGTTCTGGAGCTCCGGGTTCGTCGGCGCGACGCTGGGCGCCAGGTCCGGCGGCGCGGTGTCCCTCCTGGCCTGGCGGTTCCTGGCCGCGGGGCTGCTGCTCGGCGTGTGGTGGGTGGTCCGGCGGCGCTCGATGCGGCCGCGCGACGCCGCGATCCAGGCCGGTCTCGGTGTGCTCTCCCAGGGCGCGTACCTGTACTGCGTCTACGCGGCGGCCGACCTCGGCGTGGCCGCCGGGACGTCCGCGCTGATCGCGGCGCTGCAGCCGATCGTCGCGGTGGTGCTGAGCCAGTTCGTGCTGGGCGAACGCGCGGGCGCGCTGCGGTGGGCCGGGCTGGTCGGCGGGCTGGCCGGGGTGGCGCTGGTGGTCGGCGACAACCTGTCCGGCCGCCCCGGCACCCCGCCGCTGGCCTACGCGCTGCCGTTCCTGGCGATGCTCGCACTGGTCGCGGCCACGCTCATCGAACGCAAGACGGCCTCGGCCGTGCCGCTCTGGGACGGGCTGGTGGTGCAGTGCGTGACCAGCGCGGTGCTGTTCACCGGCATCGCGGCGGCCACCGGGCAGCTGGTCGCGCCGGCGGCTCCGGACTTCTGGGTCGCGGTCGGGTGGGTCGTCGTGTTTTCCACGTTCGGGGGATATGGCTGCTACTGGCTGGTCCTGCGTCGTAGCTCGGTGACGACCGTGTCCGGCCTGCTGTACCTCACACCGCCTACCACGATGATCCTCGCCTGGCTCATGTTCGACGACACGATCACGCTGCGTGGCCTGCTCGGGCTGGTCGTCTGCCTCGGCGCGGTCGCGCTGGTCCTGCGTCCCCGGAAATTGTCGGTGGGGCGGGAGATGATGTCCGCATGTTGCTCGCCGACGTCGTCACAGCCTCCGCCTCGCTAGCGGCCACCCGCTCGCGCAAGGCGAAGATCGCGACGCTGGCGGACCTGCTCAACCGCGCGGACGAGCGGGAGCTGCCCGCCGTGGTCGCCTTCCTGACCGGACGGCCCACCCAGGGCCGGATCGGCACGGGGTGGCGCACGCTGGCCGAGCTGGGCGCGCGCCCGGCTGACGAACCGAACCTGACCGTGGCCGGGGTCGACGAGGTCCTCGGCGAAGTGGGAGCCGCTTCGGGCAGCGGGTCGGCCAGGCGCCGGGCCGGCCTGCTGACGGAGTTGTTCTCCCGCGCCACCGAAGCCGAACAGCAGTTCCTCTTCCGCCTGCTCACGGGTGAGCTGCGGCAGGGGGCGCTTGAGGGCGTGATGCTCGACGCGATCGCGGCGGCGGCGGACGTGCCCGCCGAAGCGGTGCGGCGCGCGTTCATGCTGTCCGGGCAGCTGCCGGTCACCGCCGCGGCCGCGGTCACCGGTGGCGAGGCCGCGCTCGGCGGCTTCGGGCTGGAGCTGGGGCGTCCGCTGCGGCCGATGCTGGCGTCCCCGGCCGAATCGCTCGACGAGGCGGTGCGCGAGCACCCGTCCGCCATCATCGAGTACAAAATGGACGGAGCGCGGATACAGGTGCACCGCGACGGCGACGAGGTGCACGTCTACACGAGAACGCTGCGCGAGATCACCCAGCACGTGGGCGAGCTGGTGTCCCTGGTGCGCGCCCTGCCGTGCCGGTCGGTGGTGCTCGACGGGGAGACGCTCGCGCTGACCGACGACGGCAGGCCACGGCCGTTCCAGGAGACGATGAGCCGGTTCGGCAGCACGCGCGAGGAGCAGGTGCGCGCGTTGCTGCTGCAGCCGTACTTCTTCGACTGCCTGCACCTGGACGGCACGGACCTGCTCGACAAGCCGTTGCGGGAGCGCAACGAGGCGCTGCACCGGGTGGCCGGCGAGCACCTCATCCCGGGGCGGACGCAACCGTCCGATCCGGACGCGATCCTCGCGGCCGCCCTCGACGCCGGGCACGAGGGCGTGATGGTGAAAGCGCTCGACTCGCCGTACGCGGCGGGGCGGCGGGGCCGGGCGTGGCTGAAGGTGAAGCCGGTGCACACGCTCGACCTCGTCGTCCTCGCCGCGGAGTGGGGCCACGGCCGCCGCACCGGGTACCTGTCGAACCTGCACCTCGGCGCACGCGACCCGGACGGCGGCCCGCCGATCATGGTGGGCAAGACGTTCAAGGGCCTCACCGACGAGCTCCTGGCATGGCAGACCAGGACGTTCCAGGAGATCGAGACCCACAGGGACAAGTGGACCGTGCACGTCCGGCCGGAGCTGGTGGTCGAGATCGAACTGGACGGCGCCCAGGTCAGCACGCGCTACCCGGGCGGTGTCGCACTGCGTTTCGCCCGCGTGGTGCGCTACCGCCCTGACAAGGACCCAGCCGAGGCGGACACCATCGACGCCGTCCGCGCGACGCTCCGGGGGTGATGCTCGAAGAGACGCTGGGCTGCCTCGCCAAGAGCCGAAAACCTTGATACGGCAACACTTCCTGCCAGTGCCAAGGCCGGATGGCCACCACCCGGCGACACGCATCAACTCGCCGACAGCCCAACCCACCATCACACCCGGCCAAGAAACACCGAGCCCACCCTCCGGCTACCCAAAACACCGGGCAGCCTCACCAACAACCAGAACACCGCGCTACCCCACACTCCCTGCCCAACACCCGAACCGGAACACCACCACCCTGCCCTCGAACCGCCCACACGCCCCAACTCGCCGACAGCCCAACCCCACCATCACACCCGGCCGAGGAAGATCGGGTTCGTCATCGCCGCCATGGCGCCGAAGTTGAGACCAGCCGACAACGCGGGAGCGCCCGCCGAACCATCAGCAAGGGGGTGACGCACCTCAGCACGCACATAAGCCGACACCGCGGGCGTGGTCAGCCACGTCACGCTGCCGGTACCCGAAGCGGGAAGGCTCTGCTGGAACACCTGACCCTCGTCGGTGATCAGCCGCACGGTCCCGTTCGGCACGCCCGACACGTCCAGCCGCACGGCGACCTTGTCCCCGGCCGCCACGGCGAGACGGTCGCCGATCCCGGCGGCCTGGCCGCGCGGTCCGGTCGCGGCGAGTGACAGGTCGACCGCGGCCGACTCGGCGATCCAGCTGCGCCCGGCCTTGATCCCGTCGAGGATCGCGTCCCTGGTGAGCGCATCGGCGAGAACGACGGTCTGCGGCAGGCCGATCGTCTGGCCGGGGTTGTGCGCGTCGCTGTTGCCCATCGCGGGCAGCCAGCTTCCCTTGCCGCGCACGGATTCCACCAGGGTGTTGTCCCATTCGGACACGGCGGCGTCGTCGTCCCACGTCCACGGGCCGTTCCACACCTCGACCGCGTCGAAGCCGGTGTAGCCGAACTTGAAGTTGCACCCGACCCACGGGCAGTACGGGTGCGCGGCGACGCAGAGGCCGCCGGAGCGGTGCACCGCACGCTGGTACTCGGGCAGTTCGCCGTCGCGGGACCGGTACCGCCAGTCGACGAACTGGCCGGGCCGCAAGCCGAGCGCGAGCCAGTGGCCGTTGCGGGTGGTGACCTCCTCGCCGAGCATGATCAGCAGGTCGTCGCCGGCGAACTCGCCCCACACCCCGTGCGAGGACGACGTGTTGTGGTCGGTCGAGGTGATGAAGTCCAGCCCGGCTTCCCGCGCGCCGGCGGCCACCTCGGCAGGCAGGCGCTTGCCGTCCGAGTGCACGGTGTGCAGGTGGCAGTCGCCGCGGTACCACTGGCGACCGCGCGTGCGGGTGCGCTCGGACGGGTAGTTCGGGCGGTACGGCGCGCCGGCCGGTCCGTGGGTGAGCGTCACCTCGACGCGGTAGTTCAGCCCCTGCGGCGCGATCGTGTACGGGCCGAGGACGATGTGCCAGGTGCCGGGCGTGACGTCACCGGGCAGGTAGCCGGGCGTGGCCTCGGTGCGGCTGATCGAGAAGCGGTCGCGGAAGCCGCCGGACCAGCCGCGGAAGCCGTCGCCGCCGAGAGCGGTGCCGCGGTTGTCGAAGATGCCGATGTCACACGAGTTGCCGGGCGTCCCGCTGGGCACCGTCGTCTTGTCATAGGTGTAGACCACCGACAGCTGGCTCACCCCGGCCGGTACCTCCACCGGCAGGTAGACGAAGTCCGCGGTGCCCGGCTCGAACCGGCCGGTCAGCACCTTGGTCTCGGCCTGGCCCTCGGCGGCCTCGGCGAACGCCACCGGTGCGAGCGTCACCGCGCCGGCCACCGACGCCGCCTGTAGGAAACCGCGTCGGGAAACTCCGCAACCCATGCACATGCGGCCATGTCATCAGCGGCGGATGACCTTCGTGAGCCGGCTGCCCGTACACCGCGTGTCCAGAACCTGAACGAACGTCACACTTCCGTGCTTAGGTTCGGCTAAGCTAAGTTGCACAGCGTGAACGCGATCATGTCACCCTCGGTGACCAGGACGACGCCGCGCCGGCTGTTGCTCCTGGTGTCCCTGCTGGTGGCGTTGGTCGTCGCCGTCGCGTTGAGCCTGGTCCTGGGCAGCAACCACCTCGGCATCGGCACCGCCGTCCAGGTGCTGCTGCACGACGACGGCAGCGAGGCGGCGACGATCGTGCGTGACGTGCGCCTGCCACGCACCGCGCTGGGGGTGCTCGTCGGTGTCGCGCTCGGCGCCGCCGGGGTCCTCATGCAGGGGCACACCCGCAACCCGCTGGCCGATCCCGGTCTGCTCGGCATCAACGCCGGTGCCGCGCTCGCGGTGGCGCTGGCCGCGCAGTTCCTCAGGGTGGTCGATCCAGGCGGCCAGGTGTGGTTCGGTTTCGCGGGGGCGCTGATCGCGACGGCCGCGGTGTTCGCGATCGGGTCGAGCGGGCGGCAGCTGAGCCCGGTGCCGATGGCGCTGGCCGGGGCGGCCGTGATGGCGTTGCTGTCGACCTTCACGTCGTTGGTGATCTTGAGCGACAACCCGACGCTGGACGTCTACCGCCGCTGGGTGGTGGGCTCGATCAGCGGCCGCGACGCGAGCATCAGCCTCGGGATCCTGCCGTTCGTGGTGGCCGGGCTGGTGCTGGCGATGCTGAACACGCGGGCGCTGAACGCGGTCTCGCTGGGCGAGGACACCGCGCGCGGACTGGGCCAGTCGGTCGCGGCGAGCCGCCTGGTCGGCCTGGCGGCGGTGACGCTGCTGGCCGGCGCCGCGACTGCTGCCGCCGGGCCGATCGCCGCGCTCGGCCTGATCGTCCCGCACGTGGTGCGCACCGTGACCGGCCCGGACCACCGGTGGCTGCTCCCGTGTGCCGCCCTGGCCGGCGCGGTGCTGCTGCTGCTCGCGGACGTCGCGGGCCGCCTGATAGCCGCCCCAGCGGAAATCCCGGCCGGCATCACGCTGGCCATCCTCGGCGGCGGCGCATTCGTGCTGATCGCCCGCCGCACCCGGCTGGTGAAGCTCTGATGCCACACACCCAACCCATCCGCGCGGCCCGGCACACAGCCAGTGCCACCCCATCCGCACATGACAGGGGCTTAGCCGCCGGGCGGCGACATCATGCCGACCATCCTCGGCAGGGGCCCATTCTTCCTGATCGCCCGCGGCACCTGGCTGGCGAAGCTCTGATGGCATACACCCAACCCGCCCGAGCGGCCCGACACCCAGCCAGCGCCGCCCCACCCGTCGGCATCCGAACGCGGCCGCGGCGCAACCCCCAGCCAGCGCCACCCCACCCACCGACGACCCGAACACGGCCGCGGCGCAACCCCCAGCCGACATCAGGCCGCCCATCCTCGGCAGCGGCGCGTCTGTACTGATCGCCCGCCAAGGCCGGCCGGTGCTCACCAGCCGTCAAGCTGCGTCGTCCAGGCTCGCCACCCGCCTCCGCGGTTCCGCTGCCCAGGCAGCCGCGGCTCGCGGCGGCATGGGCGCGCCGGTCCAGGTCGTTCAGCACCGTCCTGGCGTTACCGGCGCACCACTCGCCGCCCTGGCCACCCGTGGAGGCGGGCACGCATGACCACCACCCTCGGCGTGCGGTGGAACACCCGCGCGGCCACCGTCTGCCTCGTCGTGCTCGTGGCTCTCCTACTGGTCAGCGCGGTGGGCGTGACCATCGGCGAGTACCCCATCCCGCTCGGCCGGCTGCCCGAGCTGCTCACCGGCGGCGGGCACCGCATCGACCGGCACATCCTGTTCGACCTGCGCGTCCCGCGGGCGGTCACCGGGTGCCTGGCCGGCGCGTGCCTCGCCATGGCCGGGGCCCTCACCCAGACCATCTCCCGCAACCCGCTCGCCACCCCGGACATCCTCGGCGTCACCGGGGGCGCCTCCGCGGCCGCGGTCGCGGTGATCGTCTTCGGGGGCGGCGTCTACAGCCTCGCCAGCGGGATCACCACCATCGGCGTGCCCGTGGCCGCGCTCGTCGGGGGTCTCGTCGCCGCCGCGGCCGTCTACGGCTTCTCCTGGCGCCACGGCGTCGACGGCTTCCGGCTGGTGCTGGTCGGCATCGGCTGCGGCGCCGTCCTCACGGCGCTCACCAGCTGGCTCCTCATCCTCGCCAGCATCAACAGCGCCGCGCAGGCCACGGTGTGGCTTGTCGGTTCGATCAGCGCCGTCAGCTGGGACCAGGCGATCCCCCTGCTCATCCTCGCCGCGCTGCTCATCCCGGCCGCGCTCACGCTGCCCCGCACCCTCGCCGTCACCCAGCTCGGCGACGACGCGGCCGCCGGGCTGGGCGTGCGCATCCAGGCGTCCCGGCTGGGCACGATCGGCGTGGCCGTCGGGCTCACCGCGGCCGCGGTCGCCGCCGCCGGGCCGATCGGCTTCGTCGCGCTGGTCACCCCGCAGATCATGCTGCGCCTCACCGGCGGGTCCCGCCCACCGCTGGTCGCGTCCGCGCTCGGCGGCGCCCTGCTCGTCCAGGCCTCCGACCTGCTCGGCCGCACCGCGTTCAGCTGGGAGGTCCCGGTCGGCCTGATCACGGCCGCCATCGGCGCCCCGTACCTCATCTGGCTCCTCCTCCGACGACGTTGACCCCGAAGAAAGGTGACCCCATGACAGCGACCCGCCGGACCTTCCTCACCGGCAGCCTGGCCGTGGCCGCGACCGGACTGCTCGCCGCGTGCGGTTCGAGCGGATCGGACTCGGCCGCGAGCGGCGGTGCCTGGTCCTTCACCGACGACCTGGGCACCAAGGTCGACCTCGACGCCCGCCCGACGCGCATCGCCGGCCTCAACGACGCCATCGCGTCCCTGTGGAACTACGGCATCACGCCGGTCGCCTCGTTCGGCTACACCGGCCTCGCCGACGACGTGAACTTCACCGGCCGCGACCTCAGCCAGGTCAAGGAGGTGGGCCGCACCTACGGCGAGATCGACATCGAGGCACTCGCCGCCGCCAAGCCGGACCTGATCCTCACCCACGCCTACCCCGTGGACAGCACGGGCAAGATCGACCCGACCCAGCCGCTGTACGGGTTCAAGGACGTCACCCAGCAGCAGGCCGTCGCCGAGATCGCGCCGATCGTCGCGCTGAAGATGGCCGGCTCCGCCACCAACGTCGTCGACCGGACCGTGGAGCTGGTCAAGGCGCTGGGCACCGAGCCGGCCGCGGACGCCAAGCAGGCCTACGAGACCGCCCGCACCCGGTTCAAGAACGCCGCCGGCAAGGGCCTCACCGTGATGGCGGTCGCCGCCTACCCCGGCGACGGCGTCTACATCTGCAAGGCAGCCGACGATCCGGCGCTGCGCAGCTACACCGAGCTCGGCCTGACCTACCCCGACCCGGGCGGCTCGAAGTACTACTGGGAGCAGGTCAGCTGGGAGAACATCGGCAAGTACCCGGCCGACGTGGTGCTGTACTCGCTGCGCGCGATGGACAAGGACACGCTCATGCAGCAGGCCACGTTCGCCCGCACGCCGGCGGCCGCCGCCGGGCAGGTGTTCCCGTGGGAGTTCTCCTCGATGGACTACGTGGCGCAGGCCCGCACGTTGAACAACCTCGCCGCGAACCTGGAGGCGTCCCGCAAGGTCGTCTGACCCGGCGGTCGGCCGACACGGCAACCGGGACGGCAAACACGGCGCCAGGAGCGGCGAACACGGCGCGCGCGGCGTCCGCCGCCGGTGGCGCTGTGCTGGCCGCCGGGGCGGCATGTCGGGCGGGCACGGTGGTGCCTTGGCCGCCGGTGGCGCTGTGCTGGCCGGGGCGGCATGTCGCGCGGGCACGGTGGCGCCTTGGCCGCCGGTGACGCCGTGTTGGCGGCCGGTGACCCCGTGTTCGCCGGGGGCGGCGGGTTCGCCGCGGCGCGTCAGCTCAGCCGCGGGGTGCGGAGGTTCTCCGGCGCCTCCGCGCCTTCCCTGGCCCACGCCACCAGCCCGACGACCTCGATCCCGTGCGGGGACTCCGCCGCGTAGGGCTCGATCGCCGTGGCGCCGCGTCTCAGCAGTGACACCGCGCCCTTCGCGTTGCCGCGTGCGGCGTGCGTCAGTCCGACCGCCAGCTGCGCCAGTCCCTTCCACAACCCGCGGTCCGGGCCGTCGGAGGACTTCCACGCGTCCTCGAACACCTCGTGCGCGTGGAACGGTCTGCCGGCGTCCAACAGGCGCTGGGCCTCCTCCACCGTCTCCGCCGGCGTGCGCGCGATGCCCTCCGGCTGGCGCTCCACCCCCGGCGTCCCGTACGGCAGCGGCCGCCCCAGCCCGTCGCGCGGGCGGGCGTTTCGCGGCTTGCCCTCGGCGTCGCGGTCCCGATCGGCCATGGCGCCGATTGTGCCGTAGTCTGGGGACTCGTGCGTTTTCTCGATGGCCACGGGCCCGCTCACGACCTCACTTACGACGACGTCTTCCTCGTGCCCAACCGCTCGGCCGTGGAATCGCGCTTCGACGTCGACCTGTCCACCGTCGACGGCACCGGCGCCACGATCCCGATCGTCGTCGCCAACATGACCGCCGTCGCGGGGCGGCGGATGGCCGAGACCGTCGCGCGGCGCGGCGGGCTCGTGGTCCTGCCGCAGGACGTCGACCCGGCCGCGGTCGCCGACATCGTCGGCTGGATCAAGAGCCGCCACACCACCTGGGACACCCCGCTGGTCCTCACCGGCGGTGACGCGGTCGCGGACGCCCTCAACCTGATCGGCAAGCGCGCGCACGGCGCCGTCGTCGTGGTCGACGAGGACGGCCGCCCGCAGGGCATCGTCGACGAGGCCGCCTGCACGGGCGTCGACCGCTTCGCGCGCGTCGCCGAAGTGGCCTACGAGCCGCCCGTGACCTGCCCGCTCGACACCCCCTCCCGTGAGGTCTTCGAGCGCCTGCACGCCGCGGGCGCCCAGATCGCGCTGGGTGTGGACGCCGACGGCAAGCTCGCCGGGATCCTCACCCAGACCGCGGCGCTGCGCGCCGACATCTACACCCCGGCCGTGGACGCCCAGGGCAGCCTGCGGGTCGCCGCAGCCGTGGGCATCAACGGCGACGTCGCCGCCAAGGCCGAGTCGCTGCTGGCCGCGGGCATCGACACGCTCGTGGTCGACACCGCGCACGGCCACCAGGAGAAGATGATCGCCGCGCTGAAGGCCGTCCGCTCGGTCTCGCCCGCGGTGCCGGTCGTGGCGGGCAACGTGGTCACCGCGGAGGGCACCCGCGACCTCATCGACGCGGGCGCGGACGTGGTCAAGGTCGGCGTCGGCCCCGGCGCGATGTGCACCACGCGGATGATGACCGGCGTCGGCCGGCCGCAGTTCTCCGCGGTGCTGGAGTGCGCGAAGGCCGCCCGCGAGGTGGGCAAGCACGTGTGGGCCGACGGCGGCGTCCGCCACCCCCGTGACATCGCGCTGGCCCTCGCCGCCGGCGCGTCGGCGGCGATGGTCGGTTCCTGGTTCGCCGGCACCCACGAATCCCCCGGCGACCTGCGCTACGACGAGCACGGCCGTCCCTACAAGGAGTCGTTCGGCATGGCGTCGAAGCGGGCCGTCGGCGCCCGCACGCGCACCGACAACGTGTTCGAGCGCGCCCGCAAGGCCCTGTTCGAGGAGGGCATCTCGTCGTCGCGGATGCTGCTCGACCCGCAGCGCCCCGGCGTCGAGGACCTGATCGACGAGATCTGCTCGGGCGTCCGGTCCGCGTTCACCTACGCGGGCGCGCGGGACATCGAGGACTTCCACCGCCGCGCGGTGCTGGGCATCCAGTCGGCCGCCGGCTTCGCCGAAGGGCGGCCGCTGCCCGCCGGCTGGTGAGGAACGGGGCCGCCTCACCCGAGGCGGCCCCGCCCACGCTTACCCGTGGTCCTCCAGCATCTCCGTGACCAGCGCGGCGATCGGCGACCGCTCCGAGCGGGTCAGGGTGACGTGCGCGAAGAGCGGGTGGCCCTTCAGCTTCTCGATCACCGCCGACACGCCGTCGTGCCGCCCGACGCGCAGGTTGTCCCGCTGCGCGACGTCGTGCGTGAGCACCACGCGGGACGCGGTGCCCAGCCGCGACAGCACGGTGAGCAGCACGTTGCGCTCCAGCGACTGCGCCTCGTCCACGATCACGAACGAGTCGTGCAGGGACCGGCCGCGGATGTGCGTCAGCGGCAGGACCTCCAGCATGCCGCGGTCGAACACCTCGTCCAGCACGTCCTGGCTGACCAAGGCGCCGAGGGTGTCGAACACCGCCTGCGCCCACGGCTGCATCTTCTCCGACTCCGACCCCGGCAGGTAGCCGAGGTCCTGGCCGCCGACGGCGTACACCGGCCGGAACACGACCACCTTGCGGTGCTCGCGGCGTTCCATCACGGACTCCAGACCGGCGCACAGCGCGAGCGCGGACTTGCCGGTGCCGGCGCGGCCGCCGAGCGACACGATGCCGATGTCCGGGTCGAGCAGCAGGTCCAGCGCGATCCGCTGCTCGGCCGAGCGGCCGTGCAGGCCGAACGCCTCCTTGTCCCCGCGGACCAGCTTGACCTTCTTGGCCGGCGTCAACCGGCCCAGCGCGCTGGAGCTGCCCGAACCGGCGACCAGCCGCAGACCGGTGTGGCACGGCGACTCGCCCACCTCGGGCAGGCCGTACTCGGCCAGGTCCACGACACCGTCGCGGAACAACGCGTCGACCGCCTCCTGCGGGACCTCCACGTCGACCATCCCGGTCCAGCCGGACGGCGCGACCTCCAGCGCGCGGTACTCGTCGGCGGGCAGGCCGACGGCGCCGGCCTTGACGCGCAGCGGGATGTCCTTCGTGACCAGGGTGACCGCCTCGCGCTCGACCTTGAGGTTCAGCGCGCAGGCCAGGATCCGGTGGTCGTTGGAGTCCGTGCGGAACCCGGGCGGCAGGACCGTCGGGTCCGAGTGGTTCAGCTCGACGTGCAGGGTGCCGCCGGAGTCGCCGATCGGGATCGGGGCGTCCAGCCGGCCGTGCTTGAGCCGCAGGTCGTCGAGCTGACGCAGGGATTCCCGCGCGAACCAGCCCAGTTCGGGGTGATGCCGTTTCGCCTCCAGTTCACTGATCACGACCAACGGCAGGACCACGGCGTGCTCGGCGAATCTCGTGATGGCCCACGGGTCGGCCAGCAGAACCGAGGTGTCCAGGACATAGGTGTGCTGCCCTGGCACGGAACTCGGGGGTTCTGCGGGGCCCTCCGCGGAATTCGGTGAGCGGCCGGAGGCCTTACGGGGCGAACGCTGCGTAGTCACGACGGCATCTCCCTCGTGGACGTGGCACCACGCCCACACTCGCTGGGCCGGGCACCACCCTGGCTGGTCCGCTCTTCGCTGACGCTTCCGCGTCAGCGCGCAGGGCCACGAGGGCCGGGCGCCGGCCCCCTCGTGGGTATCGCGAACGGCTCACGCGCCGTCTGCTCTACAACCGCCACTACCAGGGCCTCCCGTGATGGTCCGCAAGGTCACGAGCCATCACTTCGGAAGTTACCTGCGTTCGCCGTTTCGTGCAGGCAGCCAGGCAGGTGATTCACCAGGTTGTCATCTCACCGTCGGTAGAGGAGAAATCAACGGATCGGCACGGAACGTGTTGTCAAGTACCGAAACGGCGGTGCCGCCACGCGTAGTCACGGAGCGCGCGGAGGAAATCGACCCTGCGGAACGCGGGCCAGTAGGCCTCCGTGAACCAGAATTCGGAGTGCGCCGACTGCCACAGCAGGAAACCGGACAGCCGCTGCTCACCGGAGGTGCGGATGATGAGGTCGGGGTCGGGCTGGCCCGAGGTGTAGAGGTGCTCGGAGATGTGGTCGACGTCGAGGATCTTCGCCAGCTCGCGGATGGACGTGCCCTCGTCGGCGTGCTGGAGCAGCAGCTTCTTGACCGCGTCCGCGATCTCCTGCCGCCCGCCGTAGCCGACGGCGACGTTGACCTCCATGCCGGTGCGCTTCTCGGTGCTCGCCGCGGCCGACTGCAGGCGCTTGGCGATCGGCTCGGGCAGCAGCTCCAGCGCGCCGACCACCCGGATGCGCCACGGGTTGCCGGGGTGGGCCAGCTCGTCGACGACGTCGGCGATGATCTCCAGGAGCGGTTCGAGCTCCTCGGTGGCGCGGCTGAGGTTGTCCGTGGACAGCAGCCACATCGTCACGACCTCGACGTCGGCCTCGCGGCACCAGGTGAGGAAGTCGGCGATCTTGCGCGCTCCCGCGCGGTGCCCGTCGGCGACGTCGGTGAAGCCGGCTTCCCGTGCCCACCTGCGATTGCCGTCCAGCATGATCGCGATGTGCCGCGGGTGCTTGCCCGCGGCCTGCTGGATCAGACGGCGGCTGTAGATGCCGTAGACAAGCTTGGACCCGAAGGAGCGAAGACTCACGTCCAACCAATGTACGCAGGGTCCGAAAGCGACGTGGGCCGGGCCACGGTTGACTGGCGCGGAACCTACGTCGCCGTAACCTTGTTGGTGTGACCGTAGAGACCGAACCCTTCGTCGACACCCGCCCCCGGCTCCGCGGCCATATCCACTTCTGGACGTTCTTCAGCGCGCTCGCCTGTGTGGCGACGCTGGTCGCGTTCGCGGGCGCGACGGTGTCCGGTCTGGCCGCGCTGGCCACGTCGGTGTACGGGGTGACCGTGCTCGGCGTGTTCGGCGTCAGCGCGCTGTACCACCGCCGGTTGTGGAGCCCGCGTGCCTACCAGTGGATGAAGCGCGCGGACCACTCGATGATCTTCCTGTTCATCGCGGGCACGTACACCCCGTTCACGCTGCTGGCGATGTCGAAGCCGACCGGGTACGTCGTGCTGGGCGTGGTCTGGGGCGGCGCGCTGGCCGGGGTGGCGCTGAAGATGCTGTGGCCGGGCGCGCCGCGCTGGCTCGGCGTGCCGATCTACGTGGCGCTCGGCTGGGTGGCGATCTTCGTGCTGCCCGAGCTGGCCACGCACGCCGGGGTGGCCGCGCTCGTGTTGCTGCTGGTCGGCGGCCTGTTCTACACCGTAGGCGCGGTGTTCTACGCGGTGAAGTGGCCGAACTACTGGCCCAACACCTTCGGCTACCACGAGTTCTTCCACGCGTGCACCGTGCTGGCGGCGATCTCGCACTACATCGCCGTCTGGCTGGCGATCTACGCCTGAGCGGCGGTCAGCGGCCCGACGGCTGGAAGAAGGCGAGCATGCGCCGGGCCGCGTCCGGCGCCGCCAGCATTTCCTGGATGCGGGCGGAGTGCCGGGCGGCCGCGCTGGTGCGTTCGAACATCTCACGCTCGTACTCCTCGACCGCCGCGGCGAGGTCGCCCGGGTGCGCGGCCAGCGCCTGGCCGAGCCGGGCACCGTCGAGCAGCGCCATGTTGGCGCCCTGCCCCACCGGCGGCATCAGGTGCGCGGCGTCGCCGAGCAGCGTGACGCCCGGTTTCGCGGGCCAGGTCACGCCGACCGGCAGCGTGGTGATCGCGCGCGGCACGATGGTGTCGTCGCAGGCCGCGATCAGCGCGGTGATCCGCGGGTGCCAGTCGGCGAACAGGTCGAGCAGGCGCGCCCTGGCCGCGGCGGGGTCGTCGAACGGGATGCCGCTGGTCGCCAGCCAGTCCGCGCCGGTGTGGAAGCTGAGGTAGACGCGGACGCGGCCGTCGCCGTTGCGCTGCGCGGACAGGGACCGGCGGTCGCCGAGCACCCAGTAGTTGCCGCGCCCGACCATCGCCGCGAGGTCCGGGTGGGTGCGGTCGATGTCCGGAATACCGAGTTCGATGGTGTTCTGGCCGGTGTGCACCGGCCGGGCATCGGTGAGCAGCGGGCGCACCCGGGATTCCGCGCCGTCGGCGCCGACCAGCAGGTCGTACCCCTCGGTGCGGCCGTCGGCGAAGCGCAGCACGCCGTCGGCCGCGGACTGGAAGGCGTGCCCCCAGCGCACGGTGTGCTCGGGGAGGGAGTCGAGGAGCAGGTCACGCAGGTCGGCGCGGTCCACCTCGGGCCGGTCGAGCGGGGCGTCGTCGGGCGTGTCCTCCTGCAGCAGCAGGGTGCCGTCGGGTTCCAGGAGCCGCATGTCCTGGCCCGCGCCCCGGGCGATCCCCTGGAACCCGTCGAACAGCCCGGCCTCGCGCAGCGCCTGCTGCCCGGAGTGGATGTCGAGCATGCCGCCCTGGCCGCGCGCGTGCCGCGACGAGTCGCGTTCGTAGACGACCGACTCGATGCCGTGCACGTGCAGCACGCGGGCGAGGGCCAGCCCGCCGAGGCCGGCACCGACGATGGCGATGTTCACGAGCACTCCTTCGATACAGTGTATTTCTACGATACACCGTATTGCAGGATGCGATGTATCGTCAACGCATGCTGGTGTGGGAGAGGCCCGAGCCGCCGAGCCGTCCGGCGCCCGCGCCGCTGAGCCGGGAGCGGATCGTCGAGGCGGCGATCCGCCTGGCCGACGCGGACGGCCTGGATGCCGTGTCGCTGCGCAAGGTGGCCGCCGAGCTGGGCGTCGGCCCGATGCGGTTGTACGGCTACCTCGAAACCAAGGAGGAGCTGCTCGACCTGATGGTCGACGCGGCGCAGGCGGAGATCCGGCCCTCCGGCGAGGGCTGGCGGGAAGTGCTGCGGTCACTCGCCGAAGCCACGCGGCAGGCCGTCCACCGGCACGAATGGCTCGCCGACCTGCTCGGCGGACGACCCCAGCTCGGGCCGAACGCGCTGGCCAGGCTGGAGGCGGTGGTCGCCGGGCTGCGCGGCGTCGACGCGGACGCCGTCCTGCCGGTGGTCGCGGCCGTCGACTCGTACGTCATCGGCGCCGTGCGGCGGGAGATCGCCGAGCGGCGCGCCGAGCGGGCCAGCGGGATGGACAAGACGCAGTGGCAGGCGGCGTCCTGGCCGTACCTGGAACGGGCCTTCGCGACGGGCCGATACCCCGCGCTGGCCGCCTTCGTCCGCGACGGCAGCAGGCCGGACGCGGACGCCACGTTCCGCAGGGGGCTGGACTTCCTGCTCGACGGCATCGGCGCCCACCTCGCCCGCTGACCGCGTCAGGCGCTCCATCGCGCCGACCGCGAGCTTCCCGCTGATCGGGAACGCGAGCACGATCGCGGCCGCGAGCACGAACATCCGGGTCCGGGCTTGACATTCGTCAGCCGAGCAGTCGCCGGAGGTAGTAGTCCACCGTGGCGACCGCCTCATCCGGGGAGGTCTGTCCCAGTGCCACCTCGACGCCCAGTCCGGCCGCCAGCTGGATCAGGATGCGTGCCTCCCGGTCCGGGTCGACGCCGCGCCGCTCACCGACTGCCGCGGCGACCAGGCTCGCCAGGAAGCCGCGCAGCTCGGCGTCGCCGTCGGACATCCGGGTCGCGATGGCCTCGCTGGTGATCGCGCGGTTGAGGAAGGCGATGCCGAGCAGGAGGAACTGCCTGCTCTCCGCGTTCAGGCCGAGCATCTCGGTCAGCACCTCGCGCAGGATCCGCTCCGGGCCGGGATCCCCGGCCAGGCGCGCCCGGATCCGCGCCCCCGCGCGCTCGTTCGCCAGCTCCAGCGCGAACGCGAGCATGTCGTCCTTGGACGCGAAGTAGTGCTGCACCCGGCCCATCGAGACCCCCGCCTCGGCGGCCACCTCGCGCAGGCTCACCGCCTCGATGCCGCGCGTGCTTGCCAGCCGCCACAGGGCTTCGGCCAGTTCGGCGCGGCGCTGGTCGTGATCGACTTGCCTGGGCACGCGCCGAGTTTAGCAATGCACTTGCATTGCCGTCCGGCTCGTTCTTACAATGCAGACGCATTGCGAAAACACTGTGGGGGTGCTCATGGCGACGAAGACGCCGGGATACGACGCCGCGCAACTGGTCTGCCTGGTGACCGGCATCCAGCTCGGCGCGGTCCCGCTGGTCCAGGCGATTCTCGGCGCACGGCAGGGTGGGGTGTTCGGTTGGCTTTTCGGCGGGCTGGACCTGGCCGGCGCGTGGCGGTACGTGGTGCCGAGCGCCGTGGTGATGGCGATGGTCGTCGCGATCCTGGCGCTCGGCACCGCTAAGGAGAAGAAGCGTGCCTGACGCGGCGCCGGCGAGACGGCGATTTCGCGCTGCATCGTCGTCTGGCCGGCGCTGTAGGCCCGTGGAACACGGCCTTCGGCCGCGGGCCGGCATCGGTCAGCTTCACCACGCCGTAGGAGGCCAGGTCGAGGTAACGCGAACACGTTGCGCCAGGACCTGCGGTCGCACTTCGCGCACGGCAAACCGGTGGTGGCGACCGAATCACCGCCATCTCCCGGCGCACCTCGCCGAGGTCCCACTCCGGCCGGGAGCTCGTGCCGAACAACAAAACGGCAGCACGCGCGCTTAACGCAGCATCGCGGGGCGCAGGAACGGTTCCGGCACCGCGAAGCCGTCCACGAGCAGTCGCGCGTGGGGGCGGAGCTCGGCGCACAGGTCGTTCACCGCGGCGACCACCGCCTTCGCCCGCGCCGACGTCAGCCGGCCGTGTTCGAGGAACCACGCGCGGTCCTCTTCGACGTTCGACAGCACGTACAGGTCGCACACCCGCTCCAGCAGGGCGCGCGCGTCCTGGTCCGCGCACCGGTCGATGGCGGCGACGAACGCCTCCAGCACGATCCGTTCGACGTGCACCTTCGCCGCACGCAGCACGTGGTCCTGCGCGTCGTTGAAGACCTCGAACGGGTCCGCCTCCGCGGCCCGGCGCAGCCGCCGCGCACAGCCCTCCAGCACGTGCTGCTCGCGGTCCTCGAACAGCTTCACCTGCCAGCCGCGGTCGAACAGCACATCGTCGTCGTCCCGGCCGGGCGCGGCGTCCACCAGCCGCTCGATCACCTTGCGCGCCGCGGTCCGCTCGATCACCGCGCCGACGAACTGCTCGGCCACGAACCGGGCGGTCGCCAGCGGGCTCAGGTCGGCGAAGTGGTCGCGGTAGCTGGTCAGCAGGCCCTTCGCGACCAGCTGCAGCAGCACCGTGTTGTCGCCCTCGAACGTGGTGAACACGTCGGTGTCGGCCTTCAGCGCGGGCAGCAGGTTCTCCGACAGGTATCCCGCGCCACCACACGCTTCCCGCGCCGTCTGGATGCTGCGGGTCGCGTGCCAGGTCGCGATCGCCTTGATGCCCGCGGCACGCGATTCCAGCTCGCGTTGCGCCCGTTCTTCGGCGTCCGCGGTGCCCTGGATGTCGTGCAGCGCCCGGGTCAGCTCCTCGTGCGCGAAGTGCAGCGCGTAGGTGCGCGCGATCGCCGGCAGCAGTTTCCGTTGGTGCGCCCGGTAATCCAACAGCACTGTCTCGCCGTCCGCGCCGGGACGGCCGAACTGGCGGCGCTTCTCCGCGTACCGGGTCGCGATCGCCAGCGCCCGCTCGGTCGCGTGGATCGCGCCGCCCGCCACGCTGATCCGGCCGCGGATCAACGTGCCCAGCATGGTGAAGAACCGGCGGTTGTCGCTCTCGATCGGGCTCGTGTAGGTGCCGTCCTCGGTGACGTCGCCGTACCGGTTGAGCAGCGCGTCCCGCGGCACGCGCACGGAGTGGAACGTCAGGCGCCCGTTGTCGACGCCGTTGAGGCCCGCCTTACGGCCGTCGTCACCGATCTCCACGCCCGGCATCGGCGCGCCCGTCTCGTCCCGGATCGGCACCACGAAGGCGTGCACGCCACGGCTTTCCCCACCGGTGACGAGCTGCGCGAACACCACCGCCATCTGGCCGTGCCGCGCCGCGTTGCCGATGTAGTCCTTGCGCGCCTGCTCGTCGGGGGTGTCGATGACGAACTCGCGCGTGGCCGGGTCGTAGGTGGCCGTGGTGCGCAGGTGCTGCACGTCCGAGCCGTGCCCGGTTTCGGTCATGGCGAAGCAGCCGAGCAGGTCCAGGTCCATGATGCGGGCCAGGTACCGCTCGTGGTGCGGCGCCGTGCCGAGCAGCTGGATCGCGCCGCCGAACAGGCCCCACTGCACACCGGACTTCACCATCAGCGACAGGTCGCCGTAGCCGAGCATCTCGAACGACACCACCGAGCCGCCGATGTCTCCCCCGCCGCCGTACTCGCGGGAGAATCCGAGCCGGTGCCAGCCGCTCTTGGCCAGTTCCCGCAGGCGCTCCAGCACCCAGGCCCGGTACTCCTCGGTGCTCAGGTCGTAGGGCTCGTCGAGGTCGTACCCGGCGTACTGCGCGCGAATCTCCCGGCGCAGCTGGGCCCACTGTCCATCCAGTACCGCGGTCAACGCATCGGGGTTCATGTTCCTACTCTGGCGTAACTTCCGCGGTCCCGCATGGCGAGCTCAGCCCAGATCCGGCCCCTCCCGGCGCAGTTCGTCGACCTTCGACATGGCCTCGCGCAGCTCGCCGAGCCACTCCTCGGCGTGCTGCCCGACGAGCCGGACTGCCCAGGCCAGGGCGTCCGACCGGGACCGCGCGACCCCGGCGTCGACGAGCGTGTCGAGCACCAGCCGCTCGGGCTGGCGCAGGCGCGTCATCACCGGCACCGACTGTGTGGTGAACAACTCTTCGGTGCCGCCGAGGCGCGCGCCCCAGGACACCTTGCGCTGGTACCGGTGCTCGGCCTGGCGCGCGATCTCGATGCGGTGCTCGCGGGTCTCCTCGCGGAACCGGCTGATGCGCCCCGACTCGGCGGCGGCGCGGGCGGCGTCGTCGGCGAACTCGTCGGTGAGCGCCGGCAGTTCGCCGACGATCAGGATCTCCTCGCGGTCCACCGTGATGTCCGGGGTTCCGGTGAACCAGCCGTCGGGGAGCCGCCCGGCGAACCAGCCCGCCGCGTCGTCCGCCGGCGGCACTTCGGCCTGGCCGCGGCCCTTCCAGCCTCGTCCCCACTGTGCGTGTGTGCGCATGTCCATCGCCTCCGCGATTACATGATTACGTTGCAACACACGCTACGCCGGAACCAGCGCGTCAGATCCCCTGTTCACTGCGGGCGGACAAAGCTGAGACCAGGTCATCAGGGCTGGTCACGGGCCGGTCGCAGACGTAACCGCGGCACACGTAGGCCGCGGCCTGACCGGCCACCAGCGGCCGGTCCGCGAGCAGCGGCACCCCCTCCGCGTCGGGCTCCCCGGCCAGCACGACCGCGCCGCCGTGCGCACGACGGGCGGCCACCGCGCGCAGCAGGTCCCGCTCGGTCGAGTCCGGGCCGGCGATGGCGACCTGGACGGGCCCGGCCAGCAGCGCCTCGGCCGCGGTGAGCCAGTGCCCGGCGAAGCGCGGGGCCTTGGCGATCAGCTGGCCCGTCCGGTGCACGGCCTCCTCGGCGGCTGCCCGGTACCGCGCGGACCGGTCCGGCCCGACCAGCACCGAGGCCGTGACCAGCGCGTTCGTCAGCGCGGATGCGCCGGAGGGGCTGGCGTTGTCAGTCGGGTCCGACGGCCGGTGCACGAGGACCTCGGCGTCGTCCGCCGTGTCGTGGTACGCGCCCGGGGTGTCCGCGACGGCGAAGTTCGCGAGCGCGGTGTCGAGCAGGTTCACCGCTTCGGTGAGCCAGCGCGGGTCGCCGGTCGCCTGGTGCAGGGCCAGCAGTCCCTCGGCCAGGCAGCCGTAGTCCTCCAGCACGCCCGCCGCGTCACCGGCCGTGCCGTCGCGCGAGCTGCGCCGCAGGCGGTTGTCGCGGAGGTGGATGCCGAGGACCGCGGACGCGGCCTCCTGCGCCGCGGTCACCCAGTGCGGCTCGTCGAGCGCCACGCCCGCCTCGCACAGCGCGGTGATGGCGAGGCCGTTCCAGGCCGCGATCACCTTGTCGTCCCGGCCCGGCTGGGGCCGCTCGCCGCGGGCGGCCAGCAGCGCGGAGCGGACCCGCTCGAAGCGCTCCCGGTCGTCCGGGTCGCGGAGCAGCTGCAGCACCGAGGTGCCGTGCTCGAACGTGCCGGATTCGGTGACGCTGAACAGTTCCGCCGCCCACGCGCCGTCGTCGTCGCCGAGCACCTCACGCAGCTGCGCGGGCGTCCAGACGTAGGTCAGGCCTTCCTCGCCGAGGGTGTCCGCGTCGAGCGACGCGGCGAACCCGCCCTGTTCCGTGCGGAGGCGGGCGAGCAGGAACTCGCCGGTCATGCGTGCGACGCCGGCGGCCAGGGCGGAGCCGGTGCGGCGGGCCAGGTGCGCGTACACCCGCAGCAGCAAAGCGTTGTCGTACAACATCTTTTCGAAGTGCGGCACGACCCAGGACGCGTCGACGGAGTAGCGGGCGAAGCCGCCGGCGAGCTGGTCGTGGATGCCGCCGCGGGCCATCGCCTCGGCGCACGATTCCACAAGGGACAGCGCCTCGGCGGAGCCGGTGCGTTCGTGGTGGCGCAGCAGGAACTCCAGCACCATCGACGGCGGGAACTTCGGCGCGCCACCGAAACCGCCGCGTGCGCGGTCGGCCTCCCCGGTCAGCTTCAGCAGGGCGGCGTCGAGCACGCCCGCGTCGACCGGGGCGGGCGGCAGCGGCCCGAGTTGCCCGGCGAGGTGCTCGACGATCTTGCCCGCGCCCTCGCGCAGTTCGTCGCGGCGTTCCTGCCAGGCCTGGGCGACGGCGACGAGGAGGTGCTGGAACGACGGCATGCCCGGCCGCGGCTCGGGCGGGTAGTAGGTGCCGCAGTGGAACGGCTCGCCGTCGGGGGTGAGGAAGCAGGTCATCGGCCAGCCGCCCTGGCCGGTCATCGCCTGGGTCGCGGTCATGTAGACCGCGTCGATGTCGGGACGCTCCTCGCGGTCGACCTTGATGTTGACGAAGTGCTCGTTCATCAGGCGCGCCGTCTCGGCGTCCTCGAAGGACTCGTGGGCCATGACGTGGCACCAGTGGCACGCGGCGTAGCCGATCGAGAGCAGGATCGGCACGTCCCGGCGCTTGGCCTCGGCGAGCGCCTCGGCGCTCCACGGCCACCAGTCGACCGGGTTTTCGGCGTGCTGCAGCAGGTAGGGGCTCGTCGCGGCGGCGAGTCGGTTGGCCATGCCCCCAGGGTGTCACGGCCCCTGGAGCGCCGCCGCGCTAGCTGCTCTCGCTCTTCTCCGGCTGCTTGACCGGCTCGGGCGCGGGCTTCCCGGCCTCGTCCTTCTCGTCGGCCTCGGCGGCGTCGGCCTCGGCCTTCTCCTCCGGGTCGAAGGTGGCAGGCACGCGCTTGAGGTGCTTGGTCATCGAGCGCACCAGCAGGGCGACGGCGATGAGGAACAGCAGGAGGATCAGGAACCCCAGCGGCGAGGACTTGCCGAAGTCCTCGCCCTGGCCGCCGTTGTCGCCGTTGCCCGGCTGCTGCGCGAGGACGAGGGCGGTCGTGGCGACCGGCGCCGTCACCGGCAACAAGAGACTCATGTGTTCACCTTCTCACGGACGCCCGCGAACAGGTCGTCCTCGGGCAGCGTGCTGTCCACGAGCGAGCGGACCAGCTCGTACTCCTCCGTCGGCCACACCCGGCGCTGCATGTCCAGCGGCACGAAGAACCACCGGCTGTTCGGGTCGATCTGGGTGGCGTGCGCCTTCAGCGCCTCGTCGCGGACCTCGAAGTAGTCGGCGCACTCGATGCGCGTGGTGACGCGCTCCATGACGTCCGCGCGGTCCGGGTCCCACTTGCCGAGCCACTCCGCGTACGGCGACTCCAGGCCGGCCTCGACGAGCGCGTCGTGGAAGGCCTGCATGCGGGCGCGGGAGAAGCCGTGCATGTAGTACAGCTTGAGCGCCTGCCACGGCTCGCCGGCCTCGGGGAACTTGTCCGGCTCGGCGGCGGCGTCGAAGGCCGCCATGGAGACCTCGTGGGTGCGGATGTGGTCCGGGTGCGGGTAGCCGCCGTTCTCGTCGTAGGTCAGCACGACGTGCGGGCGGAACTCGCGCATGACCTTGACCAGCTCGCGCACCGGCTCCTCGAGCGGGGTGAGCGCGAAGCAGCCCTCCGGCAGCGGGGGCAGCGGGTCGCCCTCCGGCAGGCCGGAGTCCACGAAGCCCAGCCAGCGGTGCTGGACGCCGAGGATCTTGGCGGCCTTGGCCATCTCCTCGCGGCGGATGGCGGACATGTTGGCCAGCACCTCGGGCCGGTCCATGGCCGGGTTGAGGATGCTCCCGGCCTCGCCTCCGGTGCAGGTCACGACCATGACCTCGGCACCCTCGGCGACGTAGCGCGCCATGGTGGCCGCACCCTTGCTCGACTCGTCGTCGGGATGTGCGTGCACCGCCATGAGACGCAGGCGCGATCCCGTTCCGGACATCAGCTCGTCAGAACCCACCATGCGTCCAACGACCCCTTCTGAATCCCTATTCCGCCCCGGAGAGATACTGCGGTTGCCTCCATTGTCCCCGGGGGTACGACAACTTCGATCGGAGGCCCGGCACTTGAGCACCGCCAGCGCCCCGCCGTCGCTGCCGGACGGCCGATACGGGCGGCCCCGCAGGCCGAGCCGCCGCTGGCGCGTGTGGGTCTTCACCGGGATCGCGCTGGTCGTGAGCTGCGCCGTCGCGTGGATCGGGTACGTGAACCTGGGCGCCGCGCCCATCAGTGCGGAACGCGTCACGTTCGCGGAGCTGCCCGGCAACGCGATGACGATCTCGCTGAACGTGACGCGGGACGAGCCGGACCGGCCGGGCGTGTGCATCGTGCGGACGCGGGACATCAGCGGCGCCGAGAGCGGGCGGCGGGAGGTCTACATCCCGGCGAACGACAGCCGGGTCGACGTGGTCGTGCGGAGCATCGACCGCCCGGTCACCGCGGACGTGTACGGCTGCTCCTACGACATCCCGGAGTATCTGTCAAGGAGTTAGCGGCCAACGGGGTGAATGACGCGACGAATGCCCGGTTTCTGAGAAAGACACCGGCGCTGACCTGCCCTGCCGTGGTACCCTGATCTACCGGCACGGCCCGAACGGGCCGTGTTTTTCCTTTATCCAGCCGCACTCGGTCGAGTGCGGCTGCCGGCATGAACACCCATGTCCGGCAGGCACGACGAGGAGATGGTGGCCGTGAGCGACACCCAGGTGACCTGGCTGACCCAGGAAGCCTACGACAGGCTCAAGCACGAGCTCGACGAGCTGATCGAGAATCGTCCGGTCATCGCTGCGAAGATCAACGCCAGCCGCGAAGAAGGCGACCTCCGCGAGAACGGCGGTTACCACGCTGCCCGCGAGGAGCAGGGCCAGCAGGAGGCCCGCATCCGCCACCTGCAGGAACTCCTGCGGTCGGCGAAGGTCGGCGAGGCCCCGAAGAACGACGGGGTCGCCGAGCCGGGCAAGGTCCTCACCGTGCGTTACGAAGGTGACGACGAGGACGAGAAGTTCCTGCTCGCCACGCGCGAAGAGGGCGCCGAGGGCGAACTCGACGTGTACTCCCCCGAGTCGCCCCTGGGCAAGGCCCTGCTGGGCGCGAAGGAAGGCGAGTCGCGCGAGTACGAGCTGCCCAACGGGAGCACGCAGAAGGTGACGCTGGTCAAGGCCGTGCCCTACTCCGGCTGAGACCCACACTTTTTCGGAGCGGCTGCTCCGGGCGGGAGCATCGCCCGGAGCAGCCGCTTCGCTGTGTGCGGTCCCGCGCGGGCGTAGCGAAGCAAAAGCAAAGCCCGGCGCCCGGAAAACCGCGTAGCGTCACACCACATGAACCCCATCTGCGTGACCTGCGGCATGCAGTACGCCTCCCCCCGCGCGGACTGCCCCATCTGCGAGGACGAACGCCAGTACGTCCCCCCATCGGGCCAGCGGTGGACCGACTTCGCCACCCTGAAAGCCGAGCACGAGCCGGTCATCAGGCAAGAGGGCACCGGCCTCACCGGCATCGCCTGCACCCCGAAGTTCGGCATCGGCCAGCGCGCCCTCTTCGTGGAGACCGCGAGCGGCAACTTCCTCTGGGACCTCACCGCCTACCTGGACGACACGATCGCCGAGCACATCACCAGCCGCGGCGGCATCACCGGCATCGCGATCAGCCACCCGCACTACTACACGACCTGCGTCGAGTGGGCCCGCACCTTCGACGTGCCGGTCTACCTGCACGAGGGCGACCGCGAGTGGATCGGCCGCCCGGACGAGCGCATCGAGCTGTGGAGCGGCCAGACCAAGCAGGTCGGCGACGGCGTCACACTGGTCAACCTGGGTGTGCACTTCACCGGCGGCACGGTCCTGCACTGGTCCGGCGGCGAGGAGGGCCGGGGCGCGCTGCTGTCCGGCGACATCGTGCAGGTGATCCCGGACCGCAGGCACGTCGGGTTCATGTACAGCTACCCGAACCTGATCCCGGAACGGCCTGCGGTCGTGCGGCGCGCCGCGGAGATCCTCGCCGGCTACCGCTTCGACGCGATCTACGGCGCGTGGTGGGACGCGGTGGTGCGGCAGGACGGCTACGACGTCGTGCAGCGCTCGGCCAAGCGCTACTTGGAGTTCGTTTCGTAGGCGAGCCGTTCCAGCAGCGGACGGACGCGCGGCGGCACGGGCGTGGACAGGGCCAGCGACGTCGACGTGCGGCGCACGCCCGGCACGCTCACCACGGCGTCGATGACCCGCTGCAGGTCGTCGTGGTCGCGCGCCACCATCCGGACGAACAGGTCGCCCTGCCCGGTGGTGGCGTGCACCTCGCAGACCTCCTCGATCGCGTCCAGCGCCTCGGACACCGAGGTGCGCTGACCCTGCGCGATCTCGATCACCGCGAACGCGGTCAGCCCGTACCCCATCGCCGCCAGGTTCAGCTGCGGCGGGAAGCCGCCGAGGATGCCCTGTTCGGTGAGCCGGTCCAGGCGCGCCTGCACGGTGCCCCTGGCGACGCCGAGCCGTCGCGCGCAGTCCAGCACGTTCAGCCGCGGCGAGTCGGTGAGCAACAGCAACAGCCGGGCGTCGAGCGCGTCCACGCATCCTCCTGGTCACATTGCCCGATTTGATAGATCATCCTCGGCGAACACTGGTCAATGTGTCCAGGGAAATGCGCCACTGTTGCCCAGGATGCGACGAACTACGCATTCTGCCAGACATGACGAACGCTCTCGACGATGTCGACTACGACCAGTTGCGCCAGCTCGTCGGTTTGGTCGAGCACGATGAGACCGCCGACCCGTTCCCCGTGAAATCGCTCGATGCCGTCGTGTTCATCTCCGGCAACGCCACCCAGACCGCGTGGTACTACCAGCACGCGTTCGGCATGCGGCTCGTCGCCTACGCCGGGCCGGAGACCGGGCAGCCGGACCACAAGGCGTTCGTGCTGAAGTCGGGTTCCGCGCGCTTCGTCATCACCGGCGGCGTCCGGCCTGATTCGCCGCTGCTCGACCACCACCGCCGCCACGGCGACGGCGTGGTCGACCTCGCGCTCGAAGTGTCCGATGTGGACAAGTGCGTGGCGCACGCGCGGGCCCAGGGCGCCACGGTCCTGGAGGAGCCGCACGACGTCTCCGACGAGCATGGCACCGTGCGCAGGGCCGCGATCGCGACCTACGGCGAGACCCGGCACAGCCTCGTCGACCGCTCCCGCTACACCGGCCCGTACCTGCCCGGCTTCCAGGCGCGGGAGACGCCGCAGCGCAAGCGGCTGTTCCAGGCCGTCGACCACTGCGTCGGCAACGTGGAGCTCGGCAAGATGGACCACTGGGTGGACTGGTACCACCGCGTCATGGGCTTCACGAACATGGCCGAGTTCGTCGGCGACGACATCGCCACCGAGTACTCGGCGCTGATGAGCAAGGTCGTCGCCAACGGCAACCACCGCGTGAAGTTCCCGCTCAACGAGCCCGCGGTGGCGAAGAAGAAGTCGCAGATCGACGAGTACCTGGAGTTCTACGGCGGCGCCGGGTGCCAGCACATCGCGCTGGCCACGAACGACATCGTCGGCACGGTGACCGCGATGCGCGCCGCGGGCGTGGAGTTCCTGGACACCCCGGACTCCTACTACGACGACCCGGAGCTGCGCGCGCGGATCGGCGAGGTGCGGGTGCCGATCGAGACGCTGAAGGAGCACCGGATCCTGGTCGACCGCGACGAGGACGGCTACCTGCTGCAGATCTTCACCAAGCCGGTCGGCGACCGGCCCACCGTGTTCTACGAGCTGATCGAACGGCACGGCTCGCTCGGCTTCGGCAAGGGCAACTTCAAGGCCCTGTTCGAGGCGATCGAGCGCGAGCAGGAGCGCCGCGGCAACCTCTAGCCGACGACGGTGAACCCGGCGCGCTGGAGCTCGGCGTGGACCTCTTCGCAGTGGTCGGGCCCGCGGGTTTCCAGCTTGAGCGCGATCTCGACCTCGCCGAGGGCCAGCGCGCCGGAGATCCGCGAGTGCTCGACGTCCAGGACGTTGGCGCCGAGGTCCCGCACCCGGGACAGCACCGACACCAGCGACCCCGGCCGGTCCGGCACACGCAGCCGCAGCGCCAGGTAACGCCCGCCCGCCGTCATGCCGTGCTGGATTATCTGCAGCAACAGCAACGGGTCCACGTTGCCGCCGGACACCACGGCCACCACCGGCGCCGCGAACTCGCCGGGGTACTGCAGCAACGCCGCCACCGCCGCGGCGCCCGCCGGTTCCACGACCAGCTTGCGGCGCTCCAGGCACAGCAGCACCGCGCGGGACAGCGACTCCTCCGACACCGTGAGGACGTCGTCGACCTTCGCGGCCACGTGCGCGAAGCTCACCGGCCCCGGCTGGCCGACCGCGATCCCGTCGGCCATCGTCTGCATCTCCCGCAGGCGCACCGGGCCACCGGCGGCGAGCGACGGCGGGAACGCGGCCGCGTCCTCGGCCTGCACCGCCACGACCCGCACGTCCGGCCGCGACGCCTTCACCGCGCAGGCCACCCCGGCGACGAGCCCGCCACCGCCGGTCGGCACCAGCACCGTGGCCACCTCCGGCACCTGCTCCAGGATCTCCAGCCCGACGGTGCCCTGCCCGGCGATGATGTCCGCGTGGTCGAAGGGGTGGATGAACACCGCGCCGGTCCGCTCCGCGAACGCGACCGCCTCGGCCAGGGTCTCCTCCAGCACGTCGCCGTGCAGGTGCACGTCCGCGCCGTAGCCGCGGGTGGCGGCCAGCTTGGGCAGCGGCGCGCGCGTCGGCATGAAGACGGTCGACGAGATGCCCAGCAGCGACGCCGCGAGCGCGACACCCTGCGCGTGGTTGCCCGCGCTGGCCGCGACGACCCCGCGGGCCCGCTCCTCGGCGCTCAGGCCGTGCAGGCGGGTGTAGGCGCCGCGGATCTTGAACGAGCCGGTGCGCTGCAGGTTCTCGCACTTCAGGTGGACCGCGCCACCATGCGCCCGCTCCAGATCACGCGCGTGCTCCATCGGCGTGACGCGGATGATCCCCTCGAGCAGCTTCCGCGCCTCGCGGATGCGGTCGACGTCCACCAGATCCATATCCCGGATCATGCCACTCGCACCTCACGGGTTTCGGTACCCTGGGAGCCGGTCAGTACGGCGAATCGGGAGTAGCCATGCCAGCACGGGGTGAAACGGGCGGACGGGTCCGCCGCGCCACGCGTGCGGCCGGCCTGCTGCCGTTGGTCGCGGGCGTCACGTCCGCCCTGGCCCTCACCGGCGCGGCGGTCTACACGGTCGACCGGGCCAACTGCGGCGACCCGGCCCAGTACATCCGGCACGACAACTACGTCGAGCTGGTCGGCGGGTGCGTGAACGGCTCCGACCTGGAGGGCATCCGCACCGGCACCACGGCCGGTGACGCCAAGACGGCCGAGCTGAACAACTACCGGCCCTGACCGACTTCTGGCGCTGACGGGCGGGGAAGCGCCGCGACGCTCCCCCGCCGTCGCCTCTCAGCCCAGGGCCGCGCGCAGGTCGTCGCTCAGGTCGCGGACGTCCTCGATGCCGACGGACAGCCGCAGCAGGTCGTCGGGCACCTGGAGCATCGAGCCGGCCACGCTCGCGTGCGTCATCTGGCCGGGGTGCTCGATCAGCGATTCGATGCCGCCGAGCGACTCGGCCAGGATGAACAGCTCCGTGCGCGCCGCGGTGTCCAGCGCGGCCTGCCTGCCGTCGGCGTGGCGGAACGAGATCATGCCGCCGAAGCGGCGCATCTGCTTGGCCGCCACCTCGTGACCGGCGTGCCCGGGCAGGCCCGGGTAGTACACCTCGGCGACCTTCGGGTGCGCCGACAGCATCTCGGCGATCTGCTCCGCGTTGTCGCAGTGCCGGTCCATGCGCACGGCGAGCGTCTTGAGGCCGCGCAGGGTGAGCCAGGCGTCGAACGGGCCGGGCACCGCGCCCGCCGAGTTGCGCAGGAAGAACAGCTGGTCGCGCAGCTCGTCCTCGTCGGTCAGCACGGCGCCGCCGACGACGTCCGAGTGGCCGCCCAGGTACTTGGTGGTCGAGTGCACGACGATGTCGGCGCCGAGCGCCAGCGGCGTCTGCAGGTACGGCGTGGCGAAGGTGTTGTCGACGACGAGGCGGGCACCGGCGCCGTGGGCGATTTCCGCCAGCACCGCGAGGTCGGCGATGCCGAGCAGCGGGTTGGACGGCGTCTCGCACCAGATCAGCTTCGTCTCCGGGCGGACCGCGGCACGCACTTCGTCCGGGTTCGACAGGTCCGCGACGCCGTACTCGACGCCCCACAGCTTCAGCACCTTGTCGATGAGCCGGAAGGTGCCGCCGTAGGCGTCGTTGCCCAGGACCAGGTGGTCGCCGGGCCGCAGGACGGTGCGCAGCACCGCGTCGGTGGCGGCCATGCCGGAGGCGAACGCCAAGCCGTGCCGCGCGCCCTCGAGCGAGGCCAGGGCCTGCTCCAGCGCGGTGCGCGTCGGGTTCGCGGTGCGGGAGTACTCGTAGTCACCCTCACGGGTGCCCCCGACGCCGTCCTGCGCGTAGGTGGAGGTCTGGTAGATGGGCACGATGACCGCACCTGTCCGCGGGTCAGGCTCCTGACCTGCGTGGATGGCGCGCGTCTCGAAGCCGGAGCGGGAAAGGTCGTGCGTCATTTCCCCAGCCTACGACCAGCCCTGGGTCACCCATCGCCCGGTGGGCGGCAGGCACGCCAGCACCAGCGTGCCGATCGCGGGCACGCACAGCACGCCGACGTAGCCGAGCGGCACGTCGCCGTCGAGGAGGCCGAGGAAGTACACCCCGAACGCGCCGAGCACCAGCACCAGCACGTACACGAAGAGCGCCGCGGCCGCGCCGATGATCGTGGCGACGCGGCCGAACTCCTTGGCCAGCACCAGCCCGACCCCGCCGGTGATGAGCGCCGCGGCGAGCACCAGGTGGGTGGCGAACGTCAGCAGGCTGCGCCCGAGGTCGCCGTCGCCGGCGAGCAGCACCGCGCCACCGGCGACGCCGACCAGGTGGAACAGGCCGCCGAGCAGGGCCAGGACAGCCGCCGTGATGCCGGCGCCGCCGCCGCGCGACGCCGCGGCCGCTTCGGATTGGGACGGAAAGGTCACCACTACCAACTACCAGCCGGGCGGTGCCGCAGGTACCGGAAGGTCCACGGAAGCACCGCGAGGACGAACACGAGCGGGCCGCCGACCACCGCGCCGACCCGCACGAACGCGTCGGCGGGGGCGAAGCGGAACATGGCGGCGAAGAAGTCCCCGAAGTAGCCGGGGTAGAGCAGGACCGGTTCGCAGATCACCGCTGCGACCGCGAGCAGCCCGCCGACCAGCAGCAACACCGCGCCGGCGACCGCGCGGAAGAACGTGGTCAGCGCGCCGGCGAGCAGGACCAGCGCGGCCGCCGAGTAGACGACGAGGACGGTGCGGACCTTGCCGTCCATGCCGGCGAAGCCGTAGTCGACGAAGAACTTCAGCGGCAGGTAAGCCAGCAGGCCGGCCAGCGCCAGCCCGAGCAGGCCGGCGAGGATCGCGGTGGTCCCGCTGGGGCGCGGCTCGTGGCCGTTTCGACTCGTCACAGGGCCCCCGGGGGATCGGTCCGTTCCGGCGCTCACCCTAGCCGCGTTCCCAGCGCGCGGACATCAACTGGGAAAAAGACGATGCCCCCGGCGCGTGCCGGGGGCATCGTCGTCAGATCAGCTGGTCACCACTGCTGGGGCGGCTGACCGGGCTGGCCGTACTGGCCGGGCTGCTGCGGCGGCTGGCCGTACTGACCCGGCTGCTGGCCGAACTGGCCGGGCTGGCCGTAGCCGGGCTGCTGCCCGTACTGGCCAGGCTGGCCGTAACCGGGCTGCTGCTGCGGCTGGCCGTACTGACCGGGCTGGCCGGGCTGCGGGAAGCCGCCGCTCTGCGGGTTCGGCCCGCCGGGCTGACCGTACTGGGGCTGGCCGTGCGGCTGCCCGAACTGACCGGGCTGACCCGGCTGACCCGGCTGCGGGAAGCCACCGCTCTGCGGGCCGCCGAAGCCGCCGGGACCGCCGAAGCTGCCCGGGCCGCCCTGCTGGCCGCCATCGCCGAGGCCGACGAACTGCTTCGTGGCCGGGACCAGGCCGAGCGCACCGATCGCCAGCACCACGATGCCGAAGATCAGGTACATGATCGCCTTGCCGGGCGTGTCCATCTCGCTCGGGAACGCGGTCATGAACAGGATCGCGAACAGCAGGAGGAGGAACCCGCCGACCGCGGTGACGATCGGCGCGATCTTCCTCAGCGAGGCGCTGAGGCGCCCGGCGAGCGCGATCAGCACGCCACCGGCCAGGGCCGCGAGGCCGCCGACCAGGATCATGATCAGGTAGAACCAGACCAGGCCCGGGCTGGGCAGGCCCAGCTGGTCGGCCTGCTCGCTGAACGAGTCGTACGCGTCCGAGTAGTCACTCGCGTCACCGAAGTCGACCAGGACGAAGATGGCCGAGAGCAGACCCAGGAGCGCCGCGACACCGCCGGCGATGTAGCCAAAGAGCTGGTTGTTGCCCGCACCGGCGCCGCCGCCCTGCTGGGGGTAACCCGGCGCGCCGAAGCCCTGCGGCTGGCCGAAGCCACCCGACGGCGGGCCGTAGCCCTGCGGCGGCTGGCCGTACGGGCCCGGCTGCTGCTGCCCGAAACCGGGCTGCTGCTGCTGCCCGAAGCCCTGCTGCCCGAAGCCCTGCTGGGGGTTCACTGCACTGGGGTTGTCCGCGGCGCTCGGCGGCGGCGAGTACGGGATGGCCGGCGGCTGGGAGCCCGGGGGCACCAGCTGCGTGGACTCCGCGCCCGGCTGGTCACCCGGGTTGACCTTCTGCGTGGCGTTCGGGTCCCCACCCGGCTGGACCACCTGGGTCGGCTCCGCGGTCTCGCCGAACGAGCCGCCCTCGGACGGCTGCTGCGACTGGCCGGGCTGCACGACCTGGGTCGGCTCCGAGGAGCCGAACGGGTTGTCTTGCTGCTGTTGGGGACCGCTCGGCGGGCCCTGAGGCGGCTGACCGCCACCCCAAGGCTGGTTGGGCGGCTGCGGAGCGCTCATGTGGGTCTTGAACCCCCTCGAGAGGACTGACAGTGCGTATTCACGTTGATCCGGGTGGGCACACGCTATCGGATACCGGTCATAGACGCTCGTAACGCCCCGACGGTTCCGCGCGATGAAGTCTGGTTCACCGTCCGGCGAGGTACCCCAGCAGGTCGTGCCTGGTGAGCACGCCGGCCGGCTTGCCGTCGACCAGCACCAGCGCGCCGTCCGCGTTGGACAGGGCCTTCATCGCCGCGCCGACGCCCTCGCTGGCGCCGATGGTCGGCAGCGGCGGCGACATGTGCTTGTCCAGCCGGTCGGCGAGCTGGGCCTTCCCGGTGAACAGGGCCTCCAGCAGCTCCCGCTCGTTGACGGCGCCGACCACCTCGGCGGCCATCACCGGCGGCTCGGCGCTGACCACCGGCATCTGGCTGACGTCGAACTCGGACAGGATCGCGACGGCCTCGGCGACCGTCTCGTTCGGGTGGGTGTGGACCAGGTCGGGCAGCGATCCGGTCTTGGCGCGCAGGACGTCGCCGACCGTGGCGCCCGAGGAGTCCGGGGGCAGGAAGCCGTAGCCGGCCATCCACTGGTCGTTGAAGACCTTGCCCAGGTAGCCGCGGCCGCCGTCGGGCAGGAGCACCACGATGACGTCGTCCGGGCCGAGCCGCTCGGCGAGCTTGAGCGCGGCCGCGACGGCCATCCCGCACGAACCGCCGACCAGCAGGCCCTCCTCGAGCGCGAGGCGGCGGGTGACGGCGAAGGACTCGGCGTCGGAGATGGCGATGATCTCGTCGGCGATGCCGCGGTCGTAGGTGTCCGGCCAGAAGTCCTCGCCGACGCCTTCGACCAGGTAGGGGCGCCCGGTGCCGCCGGAGTAGACCGAGCCCTCCGGGTCGGCGCCGACGACCTTGACGCGGCCCTGGGAGGCTTCCTTCAGGTAGCGGCCGGTGCCGGAGATCGTGCCGCCGGTGCCCACACCCGCGACGAAGTGGGTGATCTTCCCGTCGGTCTGCTGCCAGATCTCGGGGCCGGTCGAGTGGTAGTGGCTCTCCGGGTTCTGCTGGTTGGCGTACTGGTTGGGCTTCCAGGCGCCCTCGATCTCCCGCACCAGCCGGTCGGAGACGGAGTAGTAGGAGTCCGGGTGCTCGGGCGGGACGGCGGTCGGGCACACCACGACGCGGGCGCCGTAGGCCTTCAGCACGTTGCGCTTGTCCTCGCTCACCTTGTCCGGGCAGACGAAGACGCACTGGTAGCCCTTGCGCTGGGCGACCATCGCCAGGCCGACGCCGGTGTTGCCGGAGGTCGGCTCCACGATGGTGCCGCCGGGCTTGAGCTCGCCGGAGGCCTCGGCGGCTTCGACCATGCGCAGCGCGATGCGGTCCTTCACGCTGCCGCCCGGGTTGAAGTACTCCACCTTCGCCAGCACGAGCGGCGCCAGGCCCTCGGTGAGGGAGTTCAGCTTGACCAGCGGGGTGTTGCCCACGAGGTCGACGATGTGCTCGACGTAGTCCACGGCCCCACCCTAGACGTGGTACTGGTCGCGTAGGGGTTTGACCGCGCGCTCCCAGGGTGCAGGATGTGGGTAAGCACGCGCTTAGTCCGACCCGAAGGAGTGTCAAGCCATGCCTGAAGCCGTCATCGTCTCCGCGGCGCGTTCGCCGATCGGCCGCGCCGGGAAGGGCTCGCTGGTGAGCATGCGGCCGGACGACCTGGCCGCGCAGATGGTCCGCGCCGCGCTGGACAAGGTGCCGCAGCTGGACCCGAAGGACATCGACGACCTCATGCTCGGCTGCGGCCTGCCCGGCGGCGAGTCGGGCTTCAACATGGGCCGCGCCGTCGCGGTCCAGCTCGGTTACGACCACCTGCCCGGGTGCACCATCACCCGCTACTGCTCCTCCAGCCTGCAGACCACCCGGATGGCGCTGCACGCGATCAAGGCGGGCGAGGGTGACGTGTTCATCTCCGCCGGCGTGGAGACGGTGTCGCGGTTCGCGAAGGGCAGCTCGGACTCCTGGCCCGACACGCACAACCCGCTGTTCGCCGACGCCGAGGCCCGCACCGCGAAGACCGCGGCCGAGGGCAGCGACACCTGGGTCGACCCGCGCGAGAACGGGCAGCTGCCCGACGTCTACATCGCGATGGGCCAGACCGCGGAGAACCTCGCGCGCCTGAAGAACGTCTCCCGCGAGGAGATGGACGAGTTCGGCGTGCGGTCGCAGAACCTGGCGGAGAAGGCCATCGCCGACGGGTTCTGGGCCAAGGACATCACGCCGGTGACCCTGCCCGACGGCACGGTCGTGTCGAAGGACGACGGCCCGCGCGCCGGTGTGACGATCGAGGGCGTGTCCGGCCTGAAGCCGGTGTTCCGCCCCGACGGCCGGGTCACCGCGGGCAACTGCTGCCCGCTCAACGACGGCGCCGCCGCGCTGGTGATCATGTCCGACACCAAGGCGAAGCAGCTGGGCATCACGCCGCTGGCGCGGGTCGTGTCGACCGGCGTGTCCGGCCTGTCGCCGGAGATCATGGGCTACGGCCCGGTCGAGGCGTCGCAGCGCGCGCTGGCCCGCGCCGGGATGTCCATCGGCGACATCGACCTGGTGGAGATCAACGAGGCGTTCGCCGCGCAGGTCATCCCGTCCTACAAGGACCTCGGCATCGACATCGAGCGGCTGAACGTCAACGGCGGCGCGATCGCCGTTGGCCACCCGTTCGGCATGACCGGCGCCCGCATCACCTCGACGCTGATCAACTCGCTGCAGCACCACGACAAGCAGTGGGGCCTGGAGACGATGTGCGTCGGCGGCGGCCAGGGCATGGCGATGGTCATCGAGCGGCTGAGCTGACCCCGCACGCGAAAAGGGGCCCGGCTGCGTGCCGGGCCCCTTCTTCGTGTGCGTGGATCAGGCGCTGGCGCCGTTCTTCGCGACCGCGCACATGGTGGTGGCGGGCTCGGAGTAGGTGACCGCGCCGTCGATCTCCAGGCCCTCGCAGGCGGCCTCGTCGGCCTGGCCGGTGACGACCTTGAGGAACTCGATCTCGGCCGTCGGGTCGGTGCAGGGGACCCGCTTGTAGCCGTCGGTCGAGGACGTCACGTTGGCGAAGCAGTCGCCGTCGTGCGCGTTGATCATCAGGCAGAGCTTGTAGTCGCCGCGGCCGCTGACGCTGTACTCGTCGTAGTCGCCGGTCGGGCAGCTGTCGGACGCGTTGTCCAGCTTGACCGCGATCTTGACGTTCGCGTTCTGGTCGCCGCAGTCCTTCTTCGTCGGCTCGTCGCCGTTGGTCTTGAACTCGGTGATCTGCAGGCAGTCACCGACCGCGGCCGAGGCAGGGGACCCGACGAAGTTGATGATCGCGACGATGCCGACGCCGACCACCACGACGATCGGCAGGACGATCCGCAGCCAGGTGAGCTTGCTCTTCTTGGCGGGCTGGCCGGGCGGCGGGCCGAACGGCTGCCCCGGCGGGGGGCCGAACGCGCCGGGCTGACCGGGCTGCCCCGGCGGCGGGAAGGCGGGCGGGGCGCCCGCGGGCTGCCCGAACTGGCCGGGCTGACCCGGCTGACCCGGCTGGCCGAACTGACCGGACTGGCCCGGCTGCCCGGGCTGGCCCGGCTGCCCGGGCTGGCCCGGCTGGCCGAACGCGCCGGGAGCGCCCTGGTTACCGGCGGGCGGCTGGTTGCCGAAGGGCGTCGGCTGCCCTCCAGGCGCAGCCGGCGGTGGGGGGACGCTCACGCGAACCTCACAAGTGTGAACTGGACAGGAGTCCTCGTATCCAACACTGCGTAGTCAAGGAGACGATCACCGGGCCACCGAAAGGGTGAGCACATAACAAAAGGACACCCGGTTGGTAACCGAGTGTCCTTCTGTTGTCAGACCGAGTCGCTAGTCGTTCTGCAGGTACGACAGCAGGCGCAGGATCTCCAGGTAGAGCCAGACCAGGGTGGTCATCAGGCCGAACGCGGCGAACCACGCCCACTTGGCCGGCATGCCCGCCCGGATCATCTGGTCGGCCGCGTCGAAGTCGAGCAGCAGGCAGAACGCCGCGACGCCGATGACCACGAGGCTGAAGATGATGGCGAGCGCGCCACCGTCCCGCAGGCCCATGTTCACGCCGAAGAGGCCGAGCACGAGGTTGGCCAGCATCAGGATCACGACACCCGCCAGGGCGCCCATCACCCACTTGGTCAGCTTCGGCGTCACCTTCACCGCGCCGGTCTTGTAGACGACCAGCATGCCGATGAACACACCCGCGGTGCCCAGGATCGCCTGCAGGGCGATGCCGGGGTAGAGCATCTCGAAGAGCCCGGTGATCGCACCGAGGAACACACCCTCGGCCGCCGAGTACAGCAGCGTCATCGGGCCGCTCGGCTTCTGCCGGAAGATCATGATCAGCGACAGCACCAGGCCGACGATCATGCCGCCGAGCATCAGCCCGAGCACCGGGCCGAGCGCGTTGGCGTCAGCCTGGCTCTGCGCCCAGATCGCGGCGAGGACACCGGTGATCAGGGCGACGCCGAGGCTCATCCCGGTCTTGATGACGACGTCGTCGACCGTCATGGGACGTTCGGTCGCCGGCGCCTGCTGCGCGCCGTACCCCGACGGCATGCCGTAACCGGGCATGCCCTGGGGCTGGTTGAAGCCTACGTTCGGCCCGTAAGAGCCGTATCCCGCGCTGCCGGTGGGCAGGTTGCGGAACGCTGGGTTGCTTGTGGAACGCACCTGATCCTCCTGGATCTACTGGCACCTGCATCAGGTTCAACGTCGGCAGCGCCCTGCCGGTTCCCGTTCAAGTAAAGGCGACTTTACTCGCGTCCGCTGATCGTTCCGGGGACCCCGTGCACTATGACTGTGGTCACGACGGCCGCGGCGGCGGACAATGCAGCCGGGCGACGACGGCGGAGGGCAGGCACATGACCGGGTATCTGGTGACCGGGGCGACCGGGCTGATCGGGCGCCACTTCACCCCGCTGCTGCTGGCCAGGGCGGAGGTCGACCAGGTGTTCCTGCTGGTCCGCGAGAAGTCGCGGGAGCGGCTGACGGACCTGGTCAACGGCTGGCCGCACCCGGAGAAGGTGACGCTGGTCGACGGCGACATCGGCCGCGAGGACCTCGGCATCGCGGAGGACGTGCGCGCCGGGCTGCGGGGCCGGGTCGACGGTCTGGTCCACCTGGCCGCGCTGTACGACCTGACCGCCGACGACGCGACGAGCGTCAAGGCCAACGTCGAGGGCACCCGCAACGTGCTGGAACTGGCCGCCGACATCCAGGCCGGCTGCCTGCACCACGTGTCGTCGGTGGCCGTGGCCGGCGACCACGAGGGCGTGTTCACCGAGGACATGTTCGACACCGGCCAGCGCCTGCCCACGCCGTACCACCGGACGAAGTTCGAGGCCGAGCGCCTGGTGCGGCAGCAGTCCGAGGTGCCGTGGCGGGTGTACCGGCCCGCGGTCGTGGTGGGTCACTCGCAGACCGGCGAGATGGACAAGATCGACGGCCCGTACTACCTCTTCCCCGCGATCAGCAGGCTCGCCGCGCTGCCGAACCTGCCGCTCGCCGGCCCGGACCTGGGCGACACGAACGTCGTCCCGGTCGACTACGTGGCCAGGGCGCTGCTGGAACTGGTGGTCAAGCCGGGGCTGGACGGGCGGGCGTTCCACCTGGTCAGCCCGGAGCCGCAGTCGGTGATCTGCGTCTACAACGCCTTCGCCCGCGCGGCCGGGGCGCCGACGATCAACGTCGAGCTGGACCGGCGGCTGTCCCGGGGCCTGCTGAAACTGGCCCGGCTGAGCGAGCACGTGCCGGGTGTGACGATCACGCGCGACGCGTTCCTGGAGCGCCTCGGCATCCCGGCCGTGCTGCTGGACACGCTGTCGTTCCCATCGGTCTTCTCCTCGGCCGCGACCCGCAAGGAGCTCGCGGCCAGCGGCGTCGACGTGCCCCGGATCGAGGACTACGCGCCCGCGCTGTGGCGGTACTGGCGCGAGCACCTCGACCCGTTCCGCGCCCGCAAGCACGGGCCGCGAGGCGAGCTGGACGGCCGCCGCGTGATCATCACCGGCGCGTCGTCGGGCATCGGACGGGCGACCGCGTTGAAGGTGGCGGCCGAGGGCGGGGTGCCGCTGCTGGTCGCGCGGCGGGAGCCGGAGCTGGCGGAGGTGCGCGACGAGATCGTCGCCGCGGGCGGCTACGCCTCGATCTACCCGGCCGACCTGACCGACGAGGAGGCCGTGCGCAAGATCGTCGACCAGATGCTGGCCGAGCACGGGCGCATCGACATGCTGGTCAACAACGCGGGCCGGTCGATCCGCCGGTCGATCAAGCTGTCCTACGACCGCTTCCACGACTACGAGCGCGCGATGGCGATCAACTACTTCGGCGCGGTGCGGCTGATCCTCGCGGTGCTGCCGCACATGGCCGAGCGGAAGTTCGGGCACGTGGTCAACGTGTCGTCGATCGGCGTGCAGGGCATCGCGCCGCGGTTCTCCGCGTACGTCGCGTCGAAGGCGGCGCTGGACTACTTCAGCAAGATCGCGGCGACCGAGACCCACGGTGACGGCATCACGTTCACGACCATCCACATGCCACTGGTCCGCACGCCGATGATCCGGCCGACGAAGATCTACGACGCGTTCCCGACGAAGTCGCCGGACCAGGCCGCGGACATGGTGGTGCGCGCGCTGAAGAACCGGCCCAAGCACATCGGCACCCCGGAGGGGTACCTGATCCAAGCGGCGTACACGCTGCTGCCGGGGCTGGTCGACGCCATCGCGTACGAGGGTTACCGCGTCTTCCCCGACTCGACGGCCGCGGGCGGCAGCGGTGAGCTGCGGATCGGGAAGGGCGAGCGGCACCTGTCCCGCGCGGCGAACGCCCTCGTCAAGCTGACCAGGGGTTTCCACTGGTGAGTGACACACCGGGCGTGGCCTGACCGTGTTAACACGCTGTGCGCGGGTACGGTTTTCGCATGGTCTCTGAGCGCGACAGCCTGCTCCCGTTGCGGCGTGAGTACAACCAGGTGTGGCACGGCTTCGACCGCGGCCAGGTGCTGCAGTACCTGGATCACGTCGAGGCGAACCTGCGCCGGGTGATGGCTGATCGCGACAACGCGATGGCCAAGGTGTCCAACCTGTCGCGCGAGCTGGAGGGCGCGCGCGGGGAGATCGCGCGGCTGCGCAACCGGGTCGAGGAGCTGAAGCGGCCGCCGGAGCGGGTCGAGGACCTCGACGAGCGCATGCAGCGCACCGTTGAGCTGGCGGAGATGCGCGCCGAGGAGATCACGTCGCGCGCGCAGGTCGCGGCGGAGGAGCACTGGAGCGCGACGACCGAGCTGTCCGGGAAGCTGCGTGAGCGGTACCAGAAGCTGCTGGCGGAGCTGGACACGCACGGGCAGGCCCTGCAGGCCGAGCACAAGCGGGCGCTGGAGGCGACGAAGGCGGAGGTCGAGCGCCTGACGTCGGAGGCGACACGGCGGCGGACGCAGCTGGACATCGAGGCCGAGCGCAAGCGGCGCACCGTGCAGCACGACTTCGAGCAGTCGATGGCGTCGCAGCGGGCCGCGCTGGAGAAGCACATCGCCGACCAGCAGACGGCGAGCAAGCAGCAGGCCGAGCGGCGCATCGCGGAGGCGACCGCCGAGGCGAAGCGCCTGGTCGACGAGGCCAGCGCGAGGGCCCGCGCGATGGTCGAGGACGCGACCGCGAGGGCGGAAAAGCGCGAACGCGAGGCGCGGCAGCTGGTGGAGCGCCTGACGCGGATCAGCACGGAGGTCGCCGGGCGGCTCCGCAAGACCGACGAGGTGCTGGCCCGCAGCCAGTCGACGCTGGAGCCGCTGCGGGAGGAGTCCGTGGTGGACATGAGCCGCCCGGTGGATGATGCGGGCGACGGCATGAAGACGGTGCCCGCGGTGAAGCCGCCGACGGTGCAGCCGGCGGTGAACTCCGCGGCAGTGCAGACGGCGGTGGTGAAGCCGGTTGGTGGGCCGGGTGCTGGTGGGCCGGGTGCCGGTGGCGCGAGTGCCGGTGGGCCCGGTGCTGGTGGGTCCAGTGCCGGTGGGCCGGGTGCCGGTGGGCCGGGTGCAGGTGGGTCCAGTGCCGGTGGGCCGGGTGCCGGTGGCGCAGCCGCGGGCGCGTCGACGCCGGGTGCCAGTGGCCCCGGTGCCGGTGGCGCGACTGCTGGTGGGTCCAGTGCTGGTGGACCGAGCGCTGGTGGCGCAGCCGCGAGCGCGGCGAAGCCGGGTCCCGGCGGCGCAGCGGCCGGACGCCCGGCAGCGGGACCGGCCGCGGGCGGTCAGGGCGGTTCGGGCACCAACAGCCAGGGCGGCCCGGCCAGTGAAGCTCCGGCAGGCGGCAAGCCCAACCCGCCGAAGGCAGCACCGGCGGCGAAGCCCGGTGGCGGTGCCCGCCCGGTGACGGGCAAGCCGCCCGCGGCTCTCGCCGGCCCGGCCGCCATGGCGGAAGGGCAGCAGCCGCCGAAGCCGCTCGCCAAGCGGCCGCAGTCCACTAAGAAGTAGGCGACCCCAGCCCACTACGAAGTAAAGCCGCCGGAGGCGGTCTCAGCCCCCGTGGGAAGCCGCCCCGCGCAGCCCACCGGAGGCGGCGCCGCACCTCGGCTGCCCGGGCAGCGCGGCGGCTGCACGGACCGCCGGTCCCGTCATCGGCTCGCGCCCACCACTCCAGTTGATCGACGGGCGCCGCCCAGCCCCGCCCGGTCAACACCCGGCTAGGGCAACCGGGGCCAGGGGTTCAGCTCCTCCAGCTGCGCGGCCAGCGCCAGCAGCCTCGCCTCGCCGCCGGGGCTGGTCACCAGCTGCACCCCGATCGGCAGGCCCTTCGGCGTGCGGCCCGCCGGTACGGAGATCGCCGGGTAGCCGGACAGGTTCCACAGGCCCGTGAAGCCCGCCAGGGCCACCGACGGCAGCGCGTTCGCCAGGCACGACCGCCCGTGCCAGGCCGCCGCCTTCGGGGGCATCGTCGCGAGCGTCGGGGTGATCAGCACGTCCTGCCCGGCGAAGAACTCCGCCGCCCGCGCCGTCCAGCGGCGGGCCGTACCAGGTGTCACCAGCCGCCGCGCGGCGCGGCCGATCCGCACGTGCCGCTGCGTCCGCGGCTGCAGCGCGTCGAAGTCCACCTCGGACGCCTGCTCGGCCGGGCCGGCGAACCACCGCTCCAGGATCCCGGCCACCGGCTCCACCCCGTACCGCGGCCGCGCGCGAGACACGCGATGCCCGGACCCCGCCAGCAGGTCCGCCACCCGCTCGACCGCCGCCGTCAGCGGGCGCGGCACCGGCGCGCGCGTCAGCGGCACCTCGGTCGACACCGCGATCCGCAGCCGACCCGGCTCGCGCACCTCGGCGAACTCCGGCCGGCCCGCCAGCACCGACAACAGCAACGCCGCGTCCGCCACCGTCGTCGCCAGGCTGCCATGCGCGGACATCCCGAACCAGCCCTCCTCGGCCAGCACGTCCGCCCCCGGCTTGATGCCCACCAGCCCGCACATCGCCGCGGGCAGCCGGATCGAGCCGAGCCCGTCGGTGCCGTGCGCGACCGGCACCAGTCCCGCCGCCACCGCCGCCGCGCTGCCGCCCGACGAACCGCCCGCCGTGTACTCCGGCGCCCACGGGTTGCGCGTCACGGCCTCGGGCGAGTCGGTCATCGGCCAGATGCACAGCTCCGGCACGCGCGTGATCCCGACGACCACCGCGCCGGCCTCCCGCAGCCGCCGCACCACCAAGTGGTCCGAACCAGCCGGCCGGGCCGTGGCGGTCCCGCGCGTCACGGTCTCGCCCGCGATCCCGGCGACGTCCTTGACCGCGACCGGCACCCCGGCCAGCGGCAGCTCCGCCAGGTCCGGGCGCGAGCGCAGCGCTCCGGCCTCCGCCACCGCCTCGTCCGCCCGCACCCGGCGGAACGCGCCCACCACCCGGTCCGCGGCCTCGATGCCCGCGATCACCCGTTCGGTCTCCCGCACCGGGTCCACCGTTCCGGCCCGCACCGCGTCGGCCAGCTCCTTCGCCGTCACCATGCGAAAACCCTATAGAACAATTCGCGACCCAATTGCCGGTCGCGTGAGCGGCCGATCACGCAGCGATCCGGGTAATGTCGGATTCGTCACGGTTACCGGCGCACGAAACGTGATCGGCGCGTGCACCCACCGTGAGACGACCTGATCAGCGCCATCCTCCGAAAAGGACCCGCGACGGCCGAGGTGGCCAGGACCCCTTGCGCCACAGTTAGAATCGCGTTCGGAACCCCGGTACCTCATCGATAAAGGTGTGAGAGATCACAGAAGGAACAAGCGCGACAGCGCCCGCTACGACCATCCGGAGTAGCCGGCGAGACCATCCAGCGGAATAGAACCCGCGGAACGCTTCGGCATTCCCCGGACTCGCCAAGGATCTGCGCGGCCCGTCGGTCGGGACGTAACGAGATCATATAGCGGGACGACAATATCCGCGCGGCTGACAATGCCCCCGACCCCTCACCGGAGAGGCGGCGAGCGCGGACGGAACGTGAAGTTGACTCATACTTGTCCGGGCTGGTTCACTCTCCCGGTCGCAGAACCCACCGCGGTTCCTGTGCGCAGCGTCAACTCGGGTCCGGGGGCCGAGGCCATCACATCGAGTTGCGGGAAGGCTCTTCAGAGCGTTGAAAAAGGTATTCGGAACACGTAGGCGGCGTGCTTCGATCCGGTCGAGGGTGCTCGCGATCGCGATCGTGCCCAGTGTCGCCCTGCTGCTCGCCGGCGTGGCGCTCGCGGGCTACCTGGTCGTGCAGGCGGTGAACGCCCGCGAATTCGCGACGAAGGTCCACGACTCGGCCGAGCCCGGCGCCCTCTTCTTCGGCGCGGTGCGCGCGGAGCGCGTGCTGACCCTGCGCACGCTGGCGAGCAACGGCGCGCCCGGCGCGGATCTGATCCAGGCCCGCGCGAAGCTGGACACCACGGCCGCGCGGATGGCCACCGTGCTGCAGGACATGGTCGACGACGCGCCGGACTCGGTGCGCCAGAGCATCGCCAAGACCAGCGCGAACTTCGCCCAGCTGCCGGAGCTGCGCCAGCGCGTCGACAGCAGGCAGGCGTCGCCGCTGGAGGCCTACGCCTTCTACAACCGCATCATCGACGAGTTCGCCACCGGTCTGAACGGCGTCGCCGAGGGCGCGCCGGACGCGCAGACCGCGTTCCTCCGCGTCACCGCGATGCCGCTGTTCACCGCGGCCGACGCGATGTCCCGCGGTGACGCGCTGGCGGCCGCCGGCATCGCCGGCCGCGGTCTGTCCGAGGAGGAGTTCCGCACCTACATCAGCCAGGTCGGCGCCTACCACGCCGAGCTGGAGGTCGCCGCGCCGCAGATGATCCCGTCGGTGCGCGCCAAGTACGAGGCGCTGCTGGCGAGCCCGGCGTGGGACACGCTGAGCATCGTTGAAAACGCTTTCCTCCGCGGCAACCAGGACTCGCTCCCGGTGCCCGAGGCGCAGTGGCGCGACGCCGCGACCCAGGTCGGGAACGCGCTGATGGGCCTCTACATCGAGCAGAGCTCCAACGCCACGAACGTCGGCCTGGAAAGCGGTGACCGGACGCTGGTCACCTCGATCATCGCCGGCGCCGCCGCGCTGATCGTCTCCTTCGCGGTGTTCTTCTTCGCCTGGCGCCTGTCCAACCGCCTGATCCAGCGCCTCGGCCGGCTCCGCGAGGAGACCCTGGAGGCCGCCGAGACGCAGCTGCCGCAGCTGGTCGAGCGGGTCCGCACCGGCGAGGCCGTCGACCTCGACACCGAGGTCGCGCTGCTGGACCACGGCGACGACGAGATCGGCCAGGTCGCCGACGCGTTCAACAAGGCGCAGCAGACCGCCATCGCGGCCGCGGTCGACGAGGCCAAGACCCGTGAGGGCACCAAGAAGGTCTTCCTCAACATCGCGCACCGCAGCCAGGTGCTGGTGCACCGGCAGCTCAAGGCGCTCGACGAGGCCGAGCGCAAGCAGGAGGACCCGGACCAGCTGGACATGCTGTTCCGCCTGGACCACCTGTCCACCCGCGCCCGCCGCAACGCGGAGAACCTGATCATCCTCGGCGGCGAGCGGCCGGGACGGCAGTGGCGCAACCCCGTCGCGCTGGCCGACCTGATCCGCGGCGCCACCGGCGAGACCGAGGACTACGCGCGCGTCACCGTCGGCAAGCTGCCGAACGTCGCGGTCGCCGGCCCGGTCGTCGCCGACCTCGTGCACCTGCTCGCCGAGCTGCTCGACAACGCCACCTCGTTCTCGCCGCCGAACTCGCGGGTCGAGGTGTTCGGCGACGTCGTCGGCAAGGGCGTGGTCATCGAGATCGAGGACCAGGGTCTGGGCATCGAGCCGGAGCAGGCCGAGGAACTGAACGCGATGCTGCGGGAACCGCCGGACTTCAGCGTCATGGCGCTGTCCGCGGAACCGCGCCTCGGCTTGTTCGTGGTCGCGCGGCTGGCGTCCCGGCACGGGATTTCGGTGACCCTGCGCGAATCCGCCTACGGTGGCACGCGGGCAATCGTGCTCGTGCGGTCCGAGCTGCTGGCTCCGGTGCCGCAGCCGGAGGACGGGCAGCAGCCCGAGGAGGCGCTGGTCCCGGCGCAGAGCGTGCCGTCGCACCGCTGGCCGGAGGAGGCCGACACCGCACCCGAGCCGGCCGGCACCAACGGGCACCGCGAGGAGCCTCCGGCGCGGGTGGATCTGTTCCGCGCCAACGTTCCGGCCGCCCCGCCGGAACCGCCGCCCGCCCCGCCGCAGCAGCCCGCGCCGTCGC